>NZ_JAIHAO010000011.1:0-96497 GCF_020054765.1 Caloramator sp.
TGTAGTTAATTTAATTTTACCAGGCATCTAAAACAGGTGCATATTTTTTTTGTAAAAAAAATATGCTGGGGCTACGCCCCAACATTTATTATAGAACCTAAAATTTTTAATAAAAAAATTAATGATTCTATAAACTTAAAAATTTTTTATACGATAAATATTAATGATAAAACTGTAAAGGGTGTGTGGTATGAAAAAAGAAGATTTGGGGGTTCTTAAAATTTCAATTAGTTATTTTTTGCTTGGTGCTATATGGGTGTTTTTTTCTGATAAAATATTATTTAAATCACTGAAATTCAGTGAAGGCTATTTGAATTATTCGATTATTAAGGGGATCATATTTATAGTATTTTCATCTGTATTTATTTTTGTTTTAGTAAAGAGGGAAATAAACAAAAGAATAAAGATTTGGGAATATTATGCGACACACGATTCTATGACAAAGTGTCTAAATAGAAAAGCAGGTTTAGAAAAATTAAATACACTGCTAAAAAACTATTCATTGCGTTCACCTATATCAATTATTTATGTTGATTTAAATAATTTAAAAATGATTAATGATAATTATAGCCATAGTGAAGGAGATAAGGCTATTATTAGAATCGGTAAAATATTCAAACAATCTGTTAAAAAGGATGATTTTGTTGTTAGATTAGGTGGAGATGAGTTTTTGATTGTTCTTTTGAATTCTGATGAGAAAAATGCAGGAAAAATTATTGAAGTTATAAATAATAAAATAAAAGTGTTAAATGTATCAAGTAGAGTAGAACTAAGTATAAGCTGTGGAGTGGTAACCTATTCACAAGAATATATAAATATAGAAGACTTTATAAACGAAGCAGATAGAAGGATGTATGAAAATAAGAAGCTTTTTCACTCACAGTTAAAATTTGCATAAAATAATTATAAAAACGTATTGACAAAAATATAAATTCATTGTATTATAATTTATGTCAAATGAATTGGGCGCGTAGCTCAGCTGGGAGAGCATCTGCCTTACAAGCAGAGGGTCACAGGTTCGAGCCCTGTCGTGCCCACCATAATGGCCCAGTAGCTCAGTTGGTTAGAGTGCCGGCCTGTCACGCCGGAGGTCGAGGGTTCGAGCCCCTTCTGGGTCGCCAACTGGCCAGATAGCTCAGTAGGTAGAGCAGGGGACTGAAAATCCCCGTGTCGCTGGTTCGATTCCGGCTCTGGCCACCAATTTTTATATGCGGGAATAGCTCAGTTGGTAGAGCGTCACCTTGCCAAGGTGAATGCCGCGGGTTCGAGTCCCGTTTCCCGCTCCAAAAATTAATATGGCGGCATAGCCAAGTGGTAAGGCAGAGGTCTGCAAAACCTTTATTCCCCAGTTCGAATCTGGGTGCCGCCTCCAAAGAATAGGGATAGAAGTAAGACTTCTATCCCTATTTTGCTAATATGTATAGTTTTAAATGAAGGAGCGAGTCTGTCAATGGAAAAATTTATAGAAATACCAAATCTCCCAAAGGGGGAAGTCTCTTTGGTTGTGTGTGATGGAAGAATAAACTCAGATGTTGAATATAATTTAAGAGAGATGGGAATTAAAATTATCAAAACAAATAAACAAAAATTATTGTATGAAGCTGTATCCTATCATCCTGACATATTATTTCACCATCTTGGTGGGGACAAAATAGTTATTACACCCAATGTTGATGATAAATTTTATTATGCCTTAGAAGATGAAGGTTTTGATTTAATATTAGGTAAAGATAAGATTGAAGGTAAATATCCAAAGGATGTTTTATACAATGTTGCAAGACTAAAGGATGTTGCCATTTTAAACATAAGATATACTGATGAAATTTTGCTGGATGAATTGATAAAAAGAAACATTAAACTAATTGATGTAAAGCAGGGTTATGCTAAATGTTCTATATGTATTGTATCAGAGGATGCAATAATTACGTCTGATAGAGGAATCTATAAAAAGGCTTTGCAAAATTCAATAAACTCCCTTCTAATCAAACCAGGACATATCGATCTTTTTGAACTAAACTACGGTTTTATTGGAGGATGCACAGGATTTATTTCAAATGACACCATAGCTTTTTACGGTGAAGTTGAATCACATCCTGAAGGTGTTGAAATAAAAAATTTTTTGAATAAATTTGAAAAAAAACATCAAAATCTATCAAAAGGTAAATTAATAGATTATGGTACATTAATACCTCTTAAGGAATATTGTATAATATAACTTTTTAAGTTTATTAGTATATGTTTTTTCTACGAACATATACTAAACTTGAAGGGAGTGATAATATGATTCTCCTATCAATTGGATTTAGTAAGGATAATAAAGAATTTTATGATAGATTAAACGAGCTCTGTCAGTATTTTAAAGAAAAAGGCGTAAATATTGCTATATGTGAAAATAAAGTATCTAATATGAATTATATAAAGTGTGTTTTAAAGGAGACAGAAAGGGATATAAAGGTCTTTGATAGTTTTAGCGAAATGTTTTATATATATGTTTCGAATCTTATCTATGAATATATAGTGAATTATTATGATTCTGTTTCTATAGAAAAGATTATAAAAAACAATTATGATTTCTTATCCAATGAGGATGCAGAAATAATAAAAGAAAAGTGTATAATGGCATTAAATGGAACGGGCATATTTACACAGGATGGAATACAGATTATTATAAATAGAAAAAATACAATTCTAAAGCTAATAGAAGAGTATTTAGATGAAAATAAAGAGCTTATTATAGATGGTTTTATTACCTTTAGATTAAGAAACTTTTCTAATGATTTAAAAAATATAGTAGAAAAGATTACAGAGGAATATATCATTGAAAAGGAATACAGTGAGTTTATAAAGCTTTTAAAATATTTTGTAGATATACAGGAGAGTAAGTATGAGGTTGTTAATGTTATAATACAGAAGGATGGTAATTATTTAATCTACGATAAACAATATAAAAATATAACATCAGAGTTTTTTGAGGATTTTTCTTCTGACATTAAAATAGATGCAACTATTCACGATATGCTAATTAGTGCACTTATTACCTTTGCACCACAAAATATAGTGATTCACGGAGTTGAAAATTCTAAAAGTCAGGAGACAATTGAAACAATTAAAAATATATTTAGTGATAGGTTAAAAATTTGTAGTGGATGTGAAATTTGTAAATCAATTAATAATATTATATTGACATAGCTTAATGCAATTAATATAATAGTAATTAAAATATGAAAGGCGATGAAGGGGAAGAGTAAATCAAACCCAGTTATCAGAGAGGGAAATCCGTTGGCTGAAAGATTTCCTTAACATGGATGATTGAAAACCACCCCAAAGCTCCTACCTGAAATATAGTAGGGATAGGCGTGATGCTGCGTTAATGCTAATGAGTGGACCATATAAGGTCAATTTGGGTGGAACCGCGAGAACTCTCGTCCCATTTTTTGGATGAGGGTTTTTTTATTTGCATAAAAAGCTTAAGGAGGGATAGTATGATTAAAGTTACTTTAAAGGATGGCAAAGTTTTAGAGTTTGAACATCCAGTAAAGGTAGAAGAAGTTGCAAAAAAAATAGGTATGGGACTTTATAAGGCAGCACTTGCTGCAAAGGTTGATGGAGAAGTTGTTGATTTGATGAAGACAATTGATAAGGATGCTGTGGTAGAAATACTTACCTTTGATGATGCGGATGGAAGATGGGCACTAAGACATACAGCTTCCCACATACTTGCACAGGCAGTTAAAAGACTTTATCCAAATGTTAAATTGGCAATAGGTCCAGCAATAGATAATGGATTCTACTATGATTTTGATGCGGATTTTGCTATTACACCAGATATGCTTGCTGAAATTGAAAAGGAAATGCAAAAAATTATAAAAGAGGATTATGAACTTGAAAGATTCGTGCTTTCAAGGGAAGAGGCAATAAAGTTAATGAAGGAAAAGAATGAAGATTATAAAGTAGAATTAATCGAAGAGCTTCCAGAAGGAGAGGAGATATCCTTCTACAAGCAGGGAGAATTTGTTGACCTATGTGCAGGTCCACACGTGCCATCAACAGGAAGAGTTAAGGCTATAAAGCTGCTTTCAGTAGCAGGGGCATATTGGAGAGGCGATGAAAAGAATAAGATGCTTCAAAGAGTTTATGGTACAGCCTTTACTAAAAAGAGTGAGCTTGATGCATACTTAAATATGCTTGAAGAGGCTAAAAAGAGAGACCATAGAAAGTTAGGTAAAGAATTAGAACTGTTTGCAATAATGGAGGAAGGCCCAGGATTCCCATTCTTCTTGCCAAAGGGTATGGTGGTTAGAAATGAACTTGAAAACTTCTGGAGACAAGTACATCAAAAGAATGGATATAAAGAAATAAAGACTCCTATAATATTAAATGAAGCACTATGGCATCGTTCAGGACACTGGGATCACTACAAAGAAAATATGTATTTTACAAAGATAGATGAACAGGATTATGCAGTAAAACCAATGAACTGCCCAGGTGGTATCTTAGTATATAAGAGTCAAATGCATAGCTATAGAGAATTACCACTTAGACTTGGAGAGCTTGGACTTGTACACAGACACGAAATTTCAGGTGCACTACACGGACTTATGAGAGTAAGATGTTTTACTCAAGACGATGCTCATATATTTATGCTTCCATCACAAATAAGGGATGAAGTTTTAGGTGTAATCAACTTGATTGACCATATTTACAAGCTATTTGGATTTGAATATCACGTTGAATTATCAACAAGACCAGAGGATTCAATGGGAAGCGATGAGGATTGGGAAAATGCAACAAATGCACTAATAGATGCATTAAATGCAGCAGGACTTGAGTATAAGATAAATGAAGGTGATGGAGCCTTCTATGGACCAAAGATTGACTTCCATCTTAAGGATTGCTTGGGAAGAACATGGCAATGCGGAACAATACAACTTGATTTCCAAATGCCAGAAAGATTTGACCTACACTACATAGGAGAAGATGGAGAAAAGCATAGACCTGTAATGATACACAGAGTTATATTTGGAAGTATTGAGAGATTTATAGGAATATTAATTGAACACTATGCAGGTGCCTTCCCAACTTGGCTTGCACCAGTTCAAGTTAAAATACTTCCTGTAACAGATAGAGCAAATGAATATGCAAAACAACTTGAGGAAAAGCTAAAGGATAATGGTATAAGAGTTGAAACAGATTTAAGAAATGAAAAAATAGGATATAAAATTAGAGAAGCACAGCTTCAAAAGGTACCATATATGCTGATACTTGGTGACAAAGAAGTAGAGGCAGCAAATATTTCAGTACGTTCAAGAAAAGATGGAGATATTGGTGCTATGTCTGTTGAAGAATTTATTTCAAAGATAAGAGAAGAAATAGATAAAAAAATAAGTACATTATAAAAATCTATTAAAATCTATTGACATACAACAAATAGTATGTTATATTAGTTAAGTGTTAAGTAGAAGCCATCCGCTTCTCACCTTACGCCAAGGGTAGTAAGGTTAGAATTTAGTGGTAAGTTGAATGTTTGCGGATGGAGTATGTCCATCCGCTTTTGTTTTGTAATAAATTAGGAGGTGAATGTTATTAATAAAGAACATTTAATCAATGAAGAAATAAGAGCTAAGGAGCTTAGAGTTGTTACTGCAGATGGAGAACAGCTTGGAATAATGCCAACTAAGCAGGCACTTGAGATAGCTGAAGCAAGGCAGCTTGATTTAGTTTTAATAGCTCCAAAGGCAGAACCACCAGTTGCTAAGATAATGGACTATGGAAAGTTCGTATATGAGCAACAAAAGAAGGAAAAGGAAGCTAAAAAGAAACAAAAACAAATTACAGTAAAGGAAGTAAGAATAACTCCAAACATAGAAGAACACGATTTGAATGTAAAGGCTAAAAATGCTGAAAAGTTCTTAAAGGATGGAGATAAGGTAAAGGTTACTGTAAAGTTTAGAGGAAGAGAAGCTGACTATGCTCACTTTGGTGAAGAAATTTTAAATAGATTTTATGAAAAGATTAGAGAAGTTGGACAAATAGAAAAGCCAGCTAAATTAGAAGGTAAAAATATGACAATGGTTATAGCACCAAAGAAAGGTTGAAAATAAGAGAGGAGGAAACAACTATGCCTAAAATGAAAACTCATAAGGGTGCAGCAAAAAGATATAGAAAAACTGGAAATGGAAAGTTCAAGAGAGCACACGCTTTTAAGAGACATATTCTAACTAAAAAGTCATCTAAGAGAAAGAGACAACTAAGAAAAGGAACTTACGTTGCTAAGACTGAATTCAAGATTGTAAGAAAGTTACTACCATACGTATAAGAGGCAAAGGAGGTTTAAAAAATGGCAAGAGTTAAGAGAGCAGTTCATTCACATAAAAGACGTAGAAAAATATTAAAACTTGCAAAGGGATACTATGGTGCAAAGAGCAAGAATTACAGAATTGCTAAGCAAGCTGTAATGAGAGCATTAAGCACAGCATATGTAGGAAGAAAGTTAAAAAAGAGAGACTTCAGAAAGCTTTGGATAGCAAGAATAAATGCAGCTGCAAGAGCAAATGGACTTTCATACTCAAAGTTCATAAATGGACTAAAGCTTGCTGGAATCAACATCAACAGAAAGATGCTTGCTGAAATAGCTGTTAATGATGAAGCAGCTTTTGCAGAATTAGTAAATATAGCTAAAGAAAAGGTAAATGCATAATATAAAACAAGCTAAAAGGCCTGATTTTCAGGTCTTTTAGCTTTTGTATAAAATACGATTTTTTTGGTATTATACTTAAGTAGTATAATATTGGAGGTTAATCTAAAATGTTTATAAAAGATAAGATAGAGGGAATTAAGTTTTATAGATTTCAGCCAGTTCAAGTATTAGCGTTAGGCTTTGCAGTTGTAATTTTTTTAGGAGCTATACTGCTCTCACTACCTATATCATCAAGAGATGGTAACCCTACCAATTTTATAGATGCTCTATTTACAGCGACTTCAGCAGTTTGTGTCACAGGATTAGTTACAGTAGATATTGGTACTCATTATAGCCTATTTGGACAATTAATTATTCTACTCCTAATTCAAACAGGTGGTTTAGGTTTTATGACCTTTGCAACATTAATTGCCTTGATATTAGGGAAAAAGATATCTCTTCGTGAAAGGCTTATAATGCAGGAGGCATATAATACCTTTAATATACAGGGAGTAGTTAAGCTTGCACTTTATGTTATGGGAATAACATTTTCAATTGAGTTTATAGGTGCACTAATTTTATCAACCCAGTTTATACCTCAATATGGACTTTTAAAGGGATTATATTTTGGATTATTTCATTCGGTTTCAGCCTTTTGTAATGCAGGGTTTGACCTTATAGGAAATTTTCAAAGTTTGACTCCATATGTAGATAACACAGTTATAAACTTAACTGTCATAAGCTTAGTTATAATAGGTGGAATAGGTTTTGCTGTTTTAACTGAGGTTATAAACTATAGAAAAACAAAAAGGTTATCTTTACACGCTAAAGTTGTTCTGTCTGCAACAGCCTTTTTAATAATAAGCGGAGCTATTGGGTTCTTCTTATTGGAATATACGAATCCTAAAACCTTAGGAAGTTTAAATATAAAAGGCAAAATTTTAGCAAGCTTGTTTGCCTCTGTTACTCCAAGAACAGCAGGTTTTAATACAATATCAACTTCGGATATGACCACAGCAGGTAAGTTTTTAACAATAGTACTAATGTTTATAGGTGCATCTTCTGGATCAACAGGTGGAGGTATAAAAACATCTACAGCATTTTTGCTTTTTATGACTGTTGTTGCTGTTGTACAGGGTAAAGAGGATACGGAAATTTATCAAAAGAGAATAAACAAAAGCTATGTCTATAGGGCACTTGCAATAGCATTGATAAGCTTTACAATAGTAACATTTGTTACAATGGTTTTATCAATAGTACAGCAGGGAGATTTTATTGAATATTTATATGAGGCAACATCAGCCTTTGCAACTGTAGGATTAACTTTAGGGCTTACTACAAGGCTAACCTTAATTGGAAAGATTATAATTATAATAACAATGTACATAGGAAGAGTAGGACCGCTTACAATTACAATGGCAATTGCTCATAAACAGCAAACAACAACAAATTTAATTAGATATCCTGAGGACAAGATATTAATTGGCTAATTGGGAGGTTTTTAAAAATGAAATCAAAACAGTTTGTAGTTATAGGACTTGGAAGGTTTGGCTCAAGTATAGCAAAAACGCTTTATTCATTAGGCCACGAGGTATTGGCAATAGACATTGATGAAGAGGTTGTACAGGATATTTCAGACCAAGTAACACATGTTGTTCAGGCAGATGCTACAGACGAAGCAACTTTAAAATCACTTGGAATAAGAAATTTTGATATTGCAGTTATAACAATAGGTTCTGATGTACAATCAAGTGTTCTTGTAACGCTTCTTGTTAAGGAACTTGGTGTAAAATATGTAATAGCAAAGGCACAAAATGAACTTCACGCAAAGGTTTTATATAAAATAGGTGCAGATAGGGTTGTATTCCCAGAAAGAGATATGGGAATTAGGGTAGCACACAATCTATGTTCATCTAACATATTAGACTATATAGAATTGTCATCTGATTACAGCATTATGGAAGTTACAGCACTTGAGGAATGGGAAGATAAGACTTTAAAGGAACTAAATTTAAGAACAAGATACGGAATAAATATAATGGCTATAAAGAGAGGAAATGACATTAACATATCTCCAGTCGCAGAAGATAAAATAAAAAAGGGAGATATTCTAGTTGTAATTGGCGGAACTGATGATATAAAAAATATAGAGATGCAAAGGATGTAATCTGTATGATTTTGAAAAGGGATAGCAGTCTTGTAAAAAATGCACTTAAGCTAAAGCAGAAAAAATATAGAGAGTTGGAAAATAAGTTTTTAGCCGAGGGTATTAGGTTTGTTGAGGAGGCTATTTTGGAAGGTTTAGTTGACCATATTTTTTATAGTAGTCAAATATATGAATTAAAAGGTAATGAGAGAGTTCTTAATAATAATATACCAAAGTATGAAGTAGATGAAAAAACTATAAAGGAATTAACAAATACAACAACACCTCAAAGTGTAGTTGCTGTAGTTAATAAACCTAATGTACAATTAAAAAACGATTTGAATTTTGTTGTATTAGTTGACAGGGTGCAGGACCCCGGAAACTTGGGAACAATAATTAGAACCTGTGATGCTGCAAAAGTTGATGCAGTCTATATAGTTAAGGGTACGGTAGATGTTTATAATGATAAAACATTAAGGTCAACAATGGGTTCGATTTTTCATCTACCTATAGTTTATTTTGATTCCTTTAAGGAGGCGGCAGAGGATTTATATATTAGAGGATTTAATATATATGCTTCAACCTTAGATGGAGAAGATGTTTATAAAACAGATTTTAAGGAAAAGACAGCAATAGTAATAGGGAATGAGGCAAATGGTATGTCTAAAGAGGATATAATGCTCTGTAATAAAAAAATAAAGATACCTATGCTTGGTAGGGCAGAATCCCTAAATGCATCCATTGCAGCAGCTATAATTATATATGAAGTTGTAAGACAAAGATTATAATTACATATTTACACTTAAATAAATATTGTGTTATAATAAGCAAAAAAAGTAAAGGCTGTGAAGGAGGCAAGTAGGCTAATACCCTGCACAGGGAGGATAGGCCATAGATTGAGAGCTTATCTGCAGAAGGATTAGTTGAAGTTTCCCTCTGGAGCTTTCTGCTTGAAATAACAGTAGGGCAGAACGGTGTAACCGTTATTTTAATGAGTGGGCCATTTTGGCCAATTAGGGTGGTACCGCGAAGATTTCCCTTCGTCCCTTTTTGGGATGGAGGGTTTTTTTGTTTGGAAATTTAAATAGAAAGGAGTAGTAAAATGAGGGAGAAGCTACAACAAATAAAGGAAAAAGCACTTTTGAAGCTTAAGGAATGTCAAAATAGTCAAGAGTTGGATGAAGTAAGAGTTAAATACCTTGGAAAAAAGGGAGAGCTTACAACTATTTTAAGAGGAATGGGGCAGCTATCACCTGAGGATAGACCAATAGTAGGAAAAATAGCAAATGAGGTAAGAGAAGAGATTGAGGCAGCAATTGAGGAGACATTAAAGGAAATAAAACAAAGGGAAAAGAATTTGAGACTTTCAATGGAAACTATTGACGTAACTATGCCTGGTAGGGCAAATAGAATAGGTGGACTACACCCACTTACTAAGGCATTAGACGAGATAAAGGAAATATTCATTGGGATGGGATTTTCAATTGCAGAAGGTCCTGAGGTTGAACTTGATTATTATAACTTTGAGGCACTAAACATACCAAAGAACCATCCAGCAAGGGATGAACAGGATACCTTCTACATAAACCAAAATGTAGTTTTAAGAACACAGACATCACCAGTTCAAATCAGAGTAATGGAAAATAAAAAGCCTCCAATAAGAATTATTGCACCAGGTAGAGTTTATAGATCTGATACTGCAGATGCAACACATTCACCAATTTTCCATCAAGTAGAGGGACTTGTTGTCGATAAGGGAATTACTATGGCAAGTTTAAAGGGAACATTAGATGCCTTTGCTAAGAGAATGTTTGGAGAAAAGACAAGAACTAAATTTAGACCTCACCATTTCCCATTTACAGAGCCTTCTGCTGAGGTTGATGTATCCTGCTTTGTTTGTGGCGGAACAGGATGTAGAGTATGTAAAGGTTCAGGTTGGATTGAAATATTAGGATGTGGAATGGTTCATCCAGATGTATTAAGAGCAGGCGGAATAGACCCAGAGGTTTATAGTGGTTTTGCCTTTGGACTTGGACTTGAGAGAATTGTAATGATTAAATATGGAATAGATGATATTAGGCTATTCTATGAAAACGATGTAAGATTTCTAAAGCAGTTCTAAGGAGGGATAGTATGAAGGTTCCATTTAATTGGCTACTTGAATATGTAGATTTAGATAAAGATATAAATGAAGTTGCAGAAAAGCTAACTTTAACGGGTTCAAAGGTAGAGGAAGTTATAGAAAAGGGTAAGGAAATAGATAAAGTAGTAACAGGAAAAATAATAAAGACGGAAAAACATCCAAACGCAGATAAATTAACAGTATGTCAAGTAGACGTAAAGGATGAAGTTATACAGATAGTAACAGGTGCTGATAATATTAAAGAGGGAGATATAATTCCTGTTGCACTTCACGGTTCAACACTTCCAGGTGGTGTAAAGATTAAAAAGGGAAAACTTAGAGGTGTTGAATCTAATGGAATGTTATGTTCAGAGGCAGAACTTGGACTTGCAGATGAGGATTCAGTTCACGGTATTATGATATTAGATGAAAATACACCAATTGGTGTAGACATTAAGGATATACTTGGATTAAATGGTGGAGTAATTGATTTTGAAATAACATCAAATAGGGCAGACTGTTTTTCAGTATATGGAATAGCAAGGGAAACAGCAGCCTCCTTTGGATGTGAACTTAAGAAGGTGGATTTAACTTTTAATGAAAATAGTGAAAATATAGAGGATTTTTTAAAGGTTGAAGTTAAGACTCCTTTATGTAGAAGATATATGGCAAAGATGATAAAGAACATAAAGGTTGGGCCTTCACCTGAATGGATGCAGGCAAAATTACAAGAAGCAGGGGTTAGACCAATAAATAATGTAGTTGATATTACAAACTATGTTATGTTAGAACTTGGACAGCCAATGCACGCCTTTGATTATGAAAATATAGAGGGCAAAAAAATAGTAGTTAAGATGGCAGAGGATGAAAGGTTCACTACATTAGATGGAGTTGAAAGACAGCTTGATAGTTCAATGATAACAATAAATGACGCACAAAAGACGATTGCAATTGCTGGTGTAATGGGAGGACAAAACTCTGAGGTTACAGAGGATACAAATACAATAGTACTTGAGTGTGCAAGCTTTGATGGAGTAACAACAAGACTAACATCAAAGAGATTGGGGCTTAGAACTGAGGCATCATCAAGATTTGAAAAGGATTTAGATCCAAATCTTGTTGAAACAGCATTAAAGAGAGCTTGTCATCTATTTGAAACATTAAAGGTTGGAGAGGTTGTAGGTGGAGTTATCGATTGCTATGAACAAAAATTAGAGCCTCATTATGTAAATGTTAGTCCAAAATGGATAAATAACTTCTTAGGAACAGATATAGCAGTTCAAGATATGGTTACTATGCTTAAGCGTCTTGATATGGAGGTTGAAGTAAAGGATGAGCTTATAATAAAGGTTCCAACCTTTAGACAGGATGTTAAGATAAAAGAGGATGTTGCAGAAGAAATAGCAAGACTTTACGGCTATGATATAATACCTACACAAAAGATTATAGGTGAGGCTGTTGAGGCAGAGATAACAAAGGAACAAAAACTAATTGAAGCTGTAAAAAGAACTATGGTTTCATCAGGGTTGTACGAAACTTTAACATATTCCTTCTTTAGTCCAAAGGTATTTGATAAGATAAACTTACCTTCTGATAATGACCTTAGAAATGTAGTAACTATATCAAATCCTTTAGGTGAAGACTTTAGTGTTATGAGAACAACTTTAATTCCATCAATGCTTGAAGTTATGCAAAGAAATATCTTGAGGGATAATAAGGAAGTTGGACTATTTGATATAGGTAAAGTTTATTTAAATGTTGGTAAGGAATTACCTGATGAAAGATATAAGCTTTGTATAGCAATTGCAGGAGATGTAGATTTCTTTAATCTTAAAGGAATTGTGGAAAACCTAATTAATGGTTTATCAGTAGATAAGGCAGAATTTGAGAGGGAAACTGAAAATAGCATATTCCATCCTGGTAGATGTGCAAAGCTTTTAGTTAGAAAAAGATATGCTGGTGTTTTAGGGGAAGTTCATCCAGACGTTTTAGAAAACTATGATTTAGAAACAAGAGTATATATTGCAGAAATTGATTTAGCAACATTGTTTGAAGCGGCAAAGACAGAAAAGAAATATAAGCCACTACCAAAGTACCCAGCTGTTTTAAGGGATATAGCTCTTTTAGTTAAGGATGAGGTTGAAGTTAAGAAGATTGAAGATATAATGTTAAAGCAGGGCAAGGGAATTATTGAAGAAATAAAACTTTTCGATGTATATAAGGGTAAACAAATACCAGAAGGTTTCAAGAGTGTTGCTTATTCAATTATCTATAGAGCAGAGGACAGAACTTTAAAAGATGAGGAAATAAACAAAGTTCACAATACAATTGTAAAGGAACTTGAGGAAAAGCTTGAGGCAAAACTTAGATAGGATATCCTATCTAAGTTTTTTTATAGAAAACAAAAAAAGGTATAGTAATCTAAAATAAATTAATGTAAAATATAAGTAATTAAGTCTATCTAAACTTGAAAGGGTGCTTGGTATGGTAAATAAAGTTGTTGTTAAGATAAATGGAGTAGAATATACTTTAATGGGAGAAGACTCAGAGGATTACTTATTTTCCATTGCAAATTTTGTTGATAAAAAGATTAAAGAAATACTCTCAAGCAATCCAAAGCACAATACTACATCTTCTGCGGTTTTAACTGCTTTAACGGTTACTGATGAGATGTTTAAGTTAAAGAAGGAAATGGAAAAGTTAAGACAGAGTACTGTTGTTCCAACTGAAAAATTAAGAGAGGCAGAGGAAAGATATAGAGCATTATACGAAGAATTTAAAAGAGTAGTAGATGAAAACAACTCTGCAAAATCCAAACTTGAAGAGGTAGTTTTAAAGGAAAGGGAATATAGTGAAGGTATAAATAGGTTAAAGGCAGATTATGAAGAGAAAATAAAGGAGTATGAGGCACTTTTAAAAGAAAATGCATATCTAAGAGAAAGAAACGAAGAAGTAGAAAGAGAACTAAAGGAAACTAAAGAGATGTTAAGTAGTGTTAAAGAACAGCTTCTTGAAAGCCAGATTGAACTTGTAAGGGTAAAAAAGGATTTAAAGGATTTTAAAGAACTTCAAAGTAAAAAGAGGAGTGTATAAGGGCGGTTAGCCCTTTTTTGGTACATAAAATTTAAAATTTATGAATATATATAATACATAGCAAGTATTTTGGTATATTTATGAATATAGTACAGTCTAAAATAATAAAGTCACGTTATAATAAAAGTCATTTAATTTTAGATAAAAAAATAACTTTTGAAGGCGGAGTAAAAATAAAAAAATTAATTTCACATTATGAAACTGTTAAGGTAAAGAGTGTAAAAAGAAATACTAAGTATTTTGATATTGAACTTTTTATAGAGTGTATTTTAACACTTGAGGTATTAAACGGTAATATACTTGAAAAATATTCATTAACCTATAATTTCGAAAACAATGTAAAGGTATTTAAGGAATATTTTGAGCCACGTGTATCATTTTTAGATTTTATTGAGCTTGATTATGTTATTAAGTTTAAAAAAGTTAATTTAAAGTACGATATAAATTTAGATTATGATACTTTGTCTATTTTAGGTGAATGCTTTATTATTATTAATCTTTTGGTGGAGAGGTGCCTTATGCTAAAGGAAATAGATGAGATGCAGGCATATTTGCAGGTTGCTGCTGGACTTGATGATATGGACATAAAGGATGTTATAGGTAATTTAGATAATATAGTAAAGACATTATCAAACAGATTAAATGAAATAGAAGAAGAAAATAAATTTTTAAAAAGAGAAATAGAGAGACATAGGGCTGAAATTGGTGTATTGAATTCTGAATTGCAAAATGAAAAGATAAAAAATATGAATTTGTCTTTAGAGTGTACAAGGCTTACTGAAAGGATAAAGGATTTAGAGGAAAAATTGGACAAGGAAAGAAAAAAGTGTTCATTGTTAGAGATAGAGAATGCAAGGGCACTTGATGAAATAAAAAGGCTAAAAAAAGAAAGAACTGAAATAACAAGCGAGCTTCAAAGAGAGAAAACGGGCATAGGTAAAAAAATAGTTGAGTTTTTAAAAAAATAGGGCAAAGGCCCTATTTTTTTGTGTCATTAAAAACCGATTTTGAATAATATATAATAAACCATGCTTTGGAGGATGGAACATTGGTACGCAAAGATGCAAACCAAATTCAATATGAGTTTAATACAGGATGGCAAAAGGTAATTAAATCTCAAAGTGAAAGCATATTTGATGACATTAATAGTAAGCTAAAAAAGATTGATATAGAGATGGATGAGCTAAAAAAGCAGGTAGATACATTAAAGAAGATGAATTTAGAGAATTTAAGAAGAGAATATGATGAAAAGAATGAAGTTATAGAGGATTTAAAAAATAATATAAATGATTTAAGTGTTGATGTAGATGATTTTAAAAAGAACATAGAGGATTTATTGAACGAGGTAAATAATCGTGTAGATGAACAGAGAAGGCTTTTTGATTCACAAATACTTATGCTAAACGAAACAATAAAGCTTATACTCGATAAAATAAATGAATTAGATAAAAAAAGTTCAGGTTTCTTTAGGTTTTTTGGAAGATAAAATCACACAAAATATATAACTTGCATAGTATAAATTAGAATTTGAATTTATGGAATAATTTAGGGAGGGAAATATAATGGAGGACCTCTTAAGGAATGGAACACCACAACAGCTTGATATTTATGTAAAGAGGATATTAGCAAAGTATGCAAATGAAGAACAAATATTATTTGCAGAAGAAATTGCAGGGGATCCACCAGCTCCAAATGATAAAAAGGTTCCACTTCACTTCTGTATTGACAAAAAGCTTGTTGGAGAAGATGCATATGCAATAAAATGCATAAATGAAGTTAAAATAACTGATTGGACTGCGACACAGGAGATTATTTGTAACCACAAGGCAAGACTTACCATAACATTCAAAGTTGTACTTTGGGTAAAATATGAAGATAACAGCTTCGGTATAGTTGTTCTTCCAGACGATGTATATAAGCCATATCCAAATGCTTGCTTTATTTCAGCAATGAATGTACCTCAAACTATAGGTTATGGTGAAACTTTAGAAATCATAGGCATTGGAACAAATCCAAAGTTTAAGTGGGTAAAGGATGTACCATTAACTGAATTTGATGCACCAATTCCACCAGAGTGCTTTGATGACCCAACTATACAATCACATCTATTGATTAAGGCTATAAAACCTGAATATGACATTTTAAATGACTGCCCATATACAACTCACGCTGTAGGTCATTCTTCAACTGGTGAGACTTGGGAACTAAATGGTATTCATGCACCACAGGGAGCAACAGAAGTTTTACTCAGCATATTTGTAGATGTTCTTGATAAATTAGGAGTAGACCAAGATATTCTAATTGAAGGAATACCTCTTGATTGCTAAAAAGGCTGCTTATGCAGCCTTTTAGGCTGTTGAAAAGTTATATATTGATTAGCCCCATGAAGGATTTCTTAGGCATCAGTTCTACGACTTAAGCAATTCTAAGCTTTTCTTTATTTGAAAAAGTCCTACCCTTGCGATGCCATCATCCTTATGGCTGCTCGGCTCGGCACGTCCTGTGCCGAATTATGGACTTTTTCAAAGTCGAAAAGCAATAATTGCTAAAGTTCATGAAAGAGCCTTTTGAAATCCTTTCATGGGGCTTTTTTATACTTAAGCTAACAGTGGGCAAGGCTGCTTATGTTTTTATAATGCAAATAATAATTATATTAGTATAAAAATAAGCCTTTATATTTATTAGAATTGTAAAATAGGATAAATAGTGTATAATTAAGTTGTTATAAATGTTAAGGGAGAGATTAAATATGTTGGAACTTTTGGCACCAGCAGGTGATATGGAGAGTTTAAAGGCAGCTGTTTTAAATGGAGCAGATGCTGTTTATTTAGGTGGAAAGGAATTTTCTGCAAGACAGAGTGCAGCAAATTTTAATAGAGTAGAGTTAATTGAGGCAGTTAGATTTTGCCACGCATATAATGTTAAGGTCTATGTTACTATAAATACTCTTTTAAAAAATACAGAATTAAAAGGAGCCCTCGATTATGCGTCCTTTTTATATTCAATTGGTGTTGATGCAGTTATTGTACAGGATTTGGGTTTTTTACATCTTTTGAGAAGGTATATTCCTGATTTTGAAGTTCATGCAAGTACTCAAATGACTGCTCATAATTTAGATTCTGTTGAGATGCTATATGACTTAGGGGTAAAGAGGGTTGTACTATCAAGGGAGCTATCACTTGACGAAATTAAATATATATCTAAAAACACAAGGGCAGAGCTTGAAATGTTTGTACACGGAGCACTTTGTATAAGTTTTTCAGGACAGTGCCTTATGAGCAGTATTATAGGAGGAAGAAGTGGTAATCGTGGAAGATGTGCACAGCCTTGTAGGTTAGAGTATAGCCTTGATAATAAGAGGGCATACCACTTAAGCCCCAAAGATTTATCAACTTTAGAATTTATAGACAAAATAAAGGAGCTTGGAGTTTATTCTTTAAAAATAGAAGGAAGAATGAAGAGACCAGAATACGTTGCAACGGTAGTTTCAGCATACAGAGCGGCCATCGATGGAAAACTTGAAAAATCCCATATAAAGGATGTAACACAGATATTTAATAGGGGAGGATTTACCTCTGCCTTTATGTTTAAAAGGCAAGGCAGTGAAATGATGAGTTATAAAAAACCCAGAAACTGGGGTACATATCTTGGAAGGGTTACTAATGTTAGGGGCGATTTTGCAAGAGTAAAACTTGATGCCCAACTAAATGATGGTGATGGTGTTGAAGTATTTGATAGAGGTGTTGGTGTTGTTGTTGCCAATATGAAAAAGGATGGTAAAGTTGTTAAAAGTGCATTACAGGGACAAGAGGTTGAGTTTTATTTAAAGGGAGCAAAGAGGGGAGATATACTCTATAAAACCTCCGATGCAGAGCTTATAGATAGAGCAAGGGAGAGCTTTGCAGGAAGGGATATAAAAAGAGTACCTATAGATGTTTATATTAAGGTAAGAAAGAATGAGGATATTGTTTTAAGGATTAGGGATATCTATGGTGACGAGGTTGAAGTTAAATCAGAACCACCAGAGATTGCGATTAATAAGCCGATTACTTTAGAAAAATTAAAGGACAGCCTATCAAAGACTAAAGATACACCATATATATTAACAAATCTAACTGCAGATTTAGATGAAGATGTAATAATTCCTGTTTCAAGGATTAACTCTATAAGAAGAGAAGGGATTGAAAAGCTCTTAGATAAAAAACAAAATAAAAAGAAAGAAATAGAAATAGAGTTTAATTTAGAAAAGAAAATTAAGAAGGATAAAATGAATTTAATATTAATAACAGGGAGACAGGATATTGTTGAGGGTGTTTATGACTATTTTGATGAAGTTTACTTTGGAGGAGATAATTTAAGAATAAATAATGGGGATATAGAAGAATTAATTGATAAAGGGTATAATGTTAATTTATGGATACCTGAGATTATATTAGAGGAAGAAAAGAAAACTAAAGACAAAATATTAAGTATGAAAAATAAAGGTATAAAATCAGCCCTTTGTGGTAATTTGGGTATGTATAAGTATTTAATAGAGAACGGATTTGATGTAAAACTTGATAAGGGTTTTAACATTTTTAATTCGGTTTCAACTGAGGTGCTTAATAATGCTGGAAGCTTTATTTCAAATGAACTAAACCTAAAGGAAATAAAGGATTTAGTAGATTGTACAAATTTAGACACAATGCTCTTTATATATGGTAGAATAAAAATGATGGTATCAAGGCAATGCTTCATTGGAAGCTCAAAGGGTGAAGGAAGAGAGGAATGTGGGTTAGTCTGTCAAAATAAAATACATTATCTAAAGGATAGAATAAATGAGGATTTTTTAATTGTGCCAGATAGATACTGTAGAAATCATATCTATAATTCAAAGGTTTTATGTATGTTGGAGGATATAAGGGAAATATATAAAACTGGTGCAAAATATTTAGTTGTACAGTTTTTAGATGAAAAGATTGATGAGGCAAGGAAGATATCAAGGGCCTTTAGAGAGGCAGTTGATATGCTAAACAACAATGAATTTATTCACACAGAAAACATAAAAGAAGTTTTGGATATGCTTAAGGGGAAAATTACTAAAGGACATTATTATAGAGGTGTTTTATAAGGAAGGATGGGTTTATATGAACGAAAAGACTTTAAGGATACTTGAGTTTAATAAAATAATTGATATGCTTCAGATGAGGGCTACAACTGAAATTGCAAAAAAAATGATAAGAGAGCTAAAGCCCTCAAGTAATATTCACGAGGTTAGAGAAAGACTTGAGGAAACAAAGGAAGGTTTTGAGGTTGTTTTAAAGTGGGGTAGTTTACCTATTAGTGTTACCTATGACTTGCAGGATACTTTAAAGAGGGCAAATATGGGATATACTCTTCAACCTATTGAGCTTTTGAGGGTAAATGCACTATTAAGATGTACAAGACAACTTAAGGAGTTTATGAAGGATGGTAACAAGCAGGAAATATGCCCTATTATATATGAAATAATCGATTCATTGGCTACAATAAAGGGACTTGAAAATGAGATTGAAACAAAGATAATAAGCGAATCAGAAATATCAGACAGAGCAAGTGAAAAGCTATATAGCATAAGAAGAGCAATAAGGGACAAAAATGCAAAGGTTAAAGAAAAACTCCAGTCAATGCTTCAGAGCTATTCTAAATATCTTCAGGATCCAATTATAACATTAAGGGGAGATAGATATGTTCTTCCTGTAAAGGCTGAATTTAAAGGAAACGTTCCAGGCCTTGTACATGACCAATCTGCAAGCGGTTCAACTTTTTTTATTGAACCTATGGCTGTAGTTGAACTTAATAATGAAATTAAGGAGCTTATGCTTAAGGAAAAGCAAGAGATTGAAAGAATTCTTTATGAACTAAGTGTAAAGGTTGCAGATAATGCAGATATGTTAGAACATAATAATCTAAACATAGGATACATCGATTTTATATTAGCAAAGGGAAGATTTGGACTTGATTTAGATGCATCAATTCCTGAGATTAACCAAAGAGGGTTTATTAATTTAAAAAGGGCAAGACATCCTTTAATAGATAAGGAAGTAGTAGTACCAATTGATGTTAAGTTAGGTGATACGTATAAGGCACTTGTTATAACAGGCCCTAATACAGGAGGAAAGACTGTTACTTTAAAAACAACAGGGCTTCTGACGCTAATGGCAATGACAGGACTTGCAATACCAGCTTCATCTGGTTCGCAGGTATCTGTATTTAATAAGGTGTTTGCAGATATTGGAGACGAGCAAAGTATAGAACAGAGCCTATCAACCTTCTCTTCTCATATGACAAATATAGTAAACATATTAAAGGAAGTAGATGAAACATCACTAATTCTTGTGGATGAGCTTGGAGCTGGAACAGACCCAACAGAGGGTGCAGCCCTTGCGATGTCAATACTTGAGTATATATTTGAAAAGGGTGCAAAGATAGTTGCAACTACACATTATAGCGAACTTAAGGTTTTTGCTATGGAGAAGGAAGGTTTTGAAAATGCAAGTGTTGAATTTGATGTGGAAACCTTAAGACCAACCTACAGGCTTTTGATTGGAATTCCAGGCAAGTCTAATGCCTTTGAAATATCAAAAAGGCTTGGGTTGAGTAATGAAATTATTGAAAATGCGAAGTTAAAGATTTCAAAGGATGCAGCAAGATTTGAGGATGTAATACAGGCACTTCAAAATAAAACTATACAACTTGAAAAAGAATATGAGGAGATTGAAGCAATTAAAAAGGAATCTCTTGAAATAAAGAGGCAACTTTCTGAAAAGAAGTTTAAACTTGATAGTCAGAGAGAAAATATTATAAAAAAGGCACAGGATGAGGCAAGAAGGATACTGCAGCAGGCAAAATATGAGGCAGATTCAATAGTAAAGGAACTTGTTGAACTTAAGAAAAACAGTGAAGCAGTCTCTTTAAAGCAGGCAGAAGAGGCAAGAAGAAAGCTTAAGGAAAACATTGATGAGTTAAATAAGAAGGCTGTTGAAAAGAAGGAGGAAGAATTTGAAGTATTAGAGGATGTTAATGTGGGAGATGAGGTATTTGTAACAACAGTTTCACAAAAGGGTGTTGTTCTATCAAAGCCAGATTCAAAGGGAGAAGTACAGGTTCAAATAGGCATTATAAAGATGAATGTTCCTTTGAATAAACTAAAGAGGGTAGAACAGGATAAAAAGGAAGTTAAAAAATCAGGAGTTACTAATATAATAAAACAAAAGGCACAAAATATATCAGCGGAAATTGATTTAAGAGGACAGACAGTAGATGAGGCATTATACAATTTAGACAAGTATTTAGATGATGCATATCTTGCTGGACTTAATTTTGTAAGAATCATACACGGTAAAGGAACTGGAGCTCTAAGAGAGGGAATAAAGCAGGAACTAAGAAAGCATCAGTATGTAAAATCAATGCGTTCGGGAGATATAAATGAAGGTGGAAGTGGAGTAACAATTGTTGAATTAAAATAGAAAAGCAGGGCTGTCTGAATATTTATATTAAGACAGCCCTTTTTATATTGCTTAAGTATGTTTTAAATTTATATTAAAATACATTAAGAAAAATTTATATTAAGTTTTTGACTAAATTATTGAAAAGTGTTGAAATATAATATAAATTGTAAAATATCTAAGGGGTGATTTTATGATATTAGTGAGTGCTTGTTTATTAGGTGTATGTTGTAAATACAATGGGGGTGATAATAAAAATCAAAAAGTAGTTGATTTAGTTAAAAAATATAATTTAATACCTGTTTGCCCAGAACAATTAGGAGGACTTAGCACTCCAAGGAAACCAGCAGAAATTACGGCAGAGGATGCAAAAAAGGTTTTGGATGGAATAGGGAAAGTAGTCAATGTTTGTGGGGAAGATGTAACAGAAAACTTTATAAAGGGAGCCTATGAAACTTTAAAATTAGCAAAGCTCTATGATGTGAAAATTGCAATATTAAAATCAAAAAGTCCATCCTGCGGGTGTGGATTTATATATGATGGAAGTTTTAGTGGTAAATTGAAAAGCGGAAATGGAGTAACAACAGAGCTTTTAATTCAAAATGGAATAAAGGTTTATACTGAAGATGTTATAGATTATAAAATAATAGAGAAAATTATGAAAATTGATTATTAAAAATTTTTTAAGAAAACTGTGTTGAAATAAATCATTCTTTTTAGTAAAATAGTAAAGTCGAAAAAAGTAAAAAAATATCGAATAACACAGGAAGGAAGGGTAGAATGCAAGCTTTAAAGGAACAAAATTATCAAGTACAGCAGAAAAAGAGTTTAGGACTTATTGAAGCAATAGCAGTAGTAATTGGTGTTGTAATAGGTTCAGGTATTTTCTTTAAACCAGCAAAGGTTTTTACTGATGCAGGAGCACCTGGACTTGGAATTCTTGCTTGGGTAGTAGGTGGAATTATTACAATGGCAGCAGGACTTACTGTTGCGGAAATAGCAGCAGCAATTCCAAAAACAGGCGGATTATTTGCATATCTTAAGGAATTGTATGGAGAAAAATGGGCCTTCCTATTAGGATGGGTACAGACATTAGTATACATACCAGGTTCAATGGCTGCACTTGGTATAGTATTTGCAACACAGGCAACTGCCTTTGTTACTTTAACAGATTTTCAACAAAAAATATTAGCAGTTGGAGTAATAGGATTTTTAATGGTAGTGAATATGCTTTCAACTAAGTTTGGTGGAAAGCTTCAATCAGTAGCAACAGTAGCTAAGCTACTTCCAATGTTTGTTTTAGTGATATTTGGATTACTTAAAGGCCAAGCTCATAACTTTACTCCAATAGTGTCAAATGCAAGTACGACTGCTGGATTTGGAGCTGCAATACTTGGAACACTTTGGGCATATGATGGCTGGATAAATGTAGGAAATATTGCAGGAGAAATAGAAAATCCAGGCAAGAACCTACCAAGAGCTATAATAGGTGGATTATTACTTGTTATGGTGGCATATATTACAGTAAATGTTGCTTTAATAAACGTGCTTCCAGTTGAACAGATAATGGCTTCTAAAAAGGCTGCATCAGATGTTGCTAAGGTGCTATTTGGCGAGGGAGGAGCAGCATTTATATCAGCTGGAATATTGATATCAATATTTGGTGCTTTAAATGGTTATATATTAACAGGTACAAGAGTTCCTTATGCTATGGCAAAGGAAAGACTTCTTCCTTATCACGAAGTTTTATCAAAGGAAAATGAAAAGTATGGAACTCCTGTTAATGCTATGGTTTTAACATTTATTATGACTACAATATATGTTGCAACAGGTTCCTTTGATATATTAACAGAACTTGTTGTGTTTGTACTTTGGATATTCTTTACTATGGCTGTTGCAGGCGTATTTATTTTAAGAAAGAATTTCCCACATCTACACAGACCATATGAAGTCCCATTATTCCCAATAATTCCACTTATAGGTATTGCAGGTGGTGTGTTTATACTAATAAATACACTTCTTACAAACACAACATATGCACTTTATGGTGTGGTTGTAACATTAGTTGGACTTCCAGTTTACAAATATCTTAGAAAGAACTAATTAAGCTTAAAAGACTGCCATTTAGGAAAAACCTGAGGCAGTCTTTATTTTTTTATGGTATAATTATGCTAAATGGAAGGGGAGGTGTTATATTGCTTTCTGGAAAAAAGTTTTTTTAAGGGCAGTTGAACTTGAGGATTCGAGGATAATATCAGCTTGGCTTAACGACAGGGACACCAATATAAATTTAGATATAATTTACCCATTATCAAGACGTTATGCAGATTCTTATGTTTTATCTTCTGAGGAAGAGGCAAGTAAAAGAATTTTTGTTATTGATAATCAGGACAGAAAACCGATAGGACTTTTTATAATAGATAAAATAAAATGGGAATATAGAAATTGTGAAATAGGAATTGTAATCTATGATAAAAATCAAAGGGGAAAAGGATTAGGTGAAGATGCATTAAGAACAGGACTTGATTTTATATTTAATGAGATGAATATGAATCTTGTATATCTTCACGTTTTAAGTGACAATAAAGCAGCATTAAATTTATATAGAAAACTTGGTTTTGAATTTGAGGGCGAGCTTAGAGATAGAATATATAAGAATGGAAAATATCATAATCTTATAGTTATGAGTAAAAAAAGAGAGGAGGATATAATATGAAAATAGGTTTTATAAGTGATATTCACGGTTATCCTAAAAGGTTTAAAAGGGCAATGGAACTTTTAAAGGATGCAGATGTTGTGCTATGTGCAGGTGATGTTTTATATCACGGGCCAAGAAATCCAATTTTAGAAGGGTATAATCCACAAGGTTTAGTAGAGGAGCTTAAAAACATTCAAAAAGAACTAATAATTGCAAGAGGAAATTGTGATGCGGAAGTAGATTTAATGGTTTTAGAGTATCCTGTTTTTACTCCAGTTGTATTTTATGAAAAGGATGGAGTAAGGTTTATGGTAAATCACGGCCACGAATATAGCGATGACGAGATAAAAATGATGATTGATAGATTTAATATTGATGTTATGGTTTTAGGACATACGCATATAAGAAGATTTGAGAAGTATAAAAACTCTGTAATTATAAATCCTGGAAGTATTTCTGTACCAAAGGGAGATGATATTCCTTCGTTTGCATATTATGAGGATGGTTACATAGTATTTGTTAATTTAAATAATGGTGAAATAATTGAAAAAAATAAAATTTAAATGGGGGATAGTTATGGATTATAAAGAAGTATTAAAAAGGGCAAAGGAAAATCTAAATGGTAGCTGTAGAGTGTGTAGTGTTTGTAATGGAAGGGCCTGTGCTGGAGAAGTTCCAGGAATGGGTGGTACAGGTACAGGAAGTGCGTTTTTAGCAAACTATGAGGCACTTGATAGGCTTAAAGTAAATATGAGGGTAATTCATAGTGCTAAGGATCCAGACACTTCTATAGAACTATTTGGTAAGAAATTAAGAATTCCAGTAATGGCGGCACCGGTATCAGGTACAACTCTTAATATGGGAGGTAAATTTACAGAAAGAGAGTATATTTCCTGGGTAATAAGGGGATGTTTAAGTGGAGGAATTTATCCTATTGTTGGAGATACTGCCGTAGATTCCTTTTTACCAACAAATTTAGAAGAGCTTAAAAAGGTTGGAGGACAAGGAATTGCAATAATAAAGCCTTGGGAGAATAAAAACATAATACAAAAGATTAAAATGGCAGAGGATGCTGGTGTATTTGCAGTTGGAGTTGATATAGATGCAGCAGGATTAATTACCTTGGCACTTTATGGGAAACCTGTAGGTCCTAAAACAGTTGAAGAGATTAAGGAACTGGTTCAATCTACTAAATTACCATTTATATTAAAGGGAGTTATGACTGTAGAGGATGCAATGCTTGCTGTTGAAACTGGGGCAAGTGCTATTGTTGTATCAAATCACGGTGGAAGGGTATTAGACCATACTCCTGGAGTTGCAGAGGTATTGCCAGAAATTGCAAAGGTTGTAAAGGGTAAGATTACAATACTTGCAGATGGTGGAGTTAGAACAGGTGTTGATGTTTTAAAGATGTTGGCACTTGGTGCAGACGCTGTTTTGATTGGAAGGCCATTTGTAACTGCATCCTTTGGTGGAGGAGAAGAAGGAGTTAAGGCATATATAGACAAGATAGCAGCAGAATTGAAGTCTGCAATGATTTTAACAGGATGTAACAGCATTAGGGATATAGATGAGAGAGTTATAAGATATTAAGGAATATGGAATAAAGAATAATATAATTAACAAATATAGTGATAATTGGTATACAAAAGCCCAATGAAGGTATTTGATAAGTCTTAGCTTTTTGATTTTGTAAAAGTCCTTAATATTGTACAGGTGTTCCAAGTTAGTGACCTTTACGGATGAGGGCATAGCAAGGGTAGGACTTTTTAAACAAAAGCTTAGATTAGTGAAATGAACGAACGATAACAAAACCTTCAAAGGGCTTTTTTTATTATAGCCAAATTAGGTTGGTTATGATTAGAAGGTATAGTTTTCTACTTCTTATTTGGTTGGATAAGAGATACGTATAATTGTTTTTAGAGGAGCACAACTTTAGTTTTAACCTAATTTTAATTTATTGATAAAAATTTTTTTGTTTAAAGTGTGTCAGATAAACTTTGATAGATTTAATGTATTTCTGTACTTTTATAACCTAAAATAAAGTAAATAGGAGTTAATTAATAATTATTATTGTCAGAAACTTAACAATATTATCTATTTTTTATCAATATAACAGAAGATTTTGTGAGATATAACAGATTACAAAAAGTGATAAAAATAATTGAAAAATAAGCAAAAAATATATTGATACAGATAACAAAAAGGTATATAATAGGCTTAAGAAAGATGTTCTACATAAGGAGGTAATTACTATGAAGTTTAATGAATGGCAAGGTTTTGTTGAGGGTCGTTGGACTGAAGAAATAGATGTAAGAGATTTTATACAAAAGAACTATACACCATATGAAGGAGATGCATCATTTTTAGTACCTACTTCAGAAAAGACTGCAAAGCTTTGGGAAGAAGCAAAGAAGCTTATAATAGAAGAAATAAAAAAGGGTGTAATAGATGTAGATACTGAAACAGTTTCAGAAGTAAATGCATATAAGCCTGGATATTTAGATAAAGAAAATGAAGTGATTGTTGGTTTTCAAACAGATGCTCCACTTAAGAGAATAGTTAACCCTTGGGGCGGAATAAGAATGGCAGTTCAAGCTGCAGAAGCTTATGGATATAAAGTTAACCAAGAAATAGTAGATATATTTACAAAATATAGAAAGACACACAATCAAGGTGTATTTGATGCTTACACAGATGAAATGAAGCTTGCAAGAAAATCAGGTGTTATAACAGGTCTTCCAGATGCATATGGTAGAGGAAGAATAATAGGTGACTACAGAAGACTTGCATTATATGGGGCAGACTACCTAATAGAAAAGAAACAACAAGATAAGAAAAAGCTTGTTGGTGCAATGACTGAAGAAGTAATTAGACTAAGAGAAGAGTTAACTGAACAAATTAAGGCACTTGAAGAATTAAAGAAGATGGCTGCATCCTATGGTTATGATGTTTCAAAACCAGCAAAGGATGCAAAGGAAGCAGTTCAATGGGTTTACTTTGCATACCTTGCAGCAATCAAGCAACAAAATGGTGCTGCAATGTCCCTTGGAAGAGTAAGTACATTCCTTGATATATATATAGAAAGAGACCTAAGAAATGGTGTTATAACTGAAGTTGAAGCACAAGAACTTATAGACCAATTTGTTATGAAGCTAAGAATGGCAAGACACCTAAGAACTCCTGAATATAATGAACTATTTGCAGGAGATCCAACTTGGATAACAGAAGCTATTGGTGGTATGGGTGTAGATGGAAGAACACTTGTAACAAAGAACAGCTTCAGATTCCTACACACACTTGTAAATCTTGGTCCTGCACCAGAACCAAATATGACAGTGCTTTGGTCAACTAAACTTCCAGAAAACTTTAAGAAGTTCTGTGCAGAAATGTCAATAAAGACAGACTCAATACAATATGAAAATGACGATGTTATGAGACCAATATTTGGTGATGACTATGCTATTGCTTGCTGCGTATCTGCTATGAAGGTTGGAAAGCAAATGCAATTCTTTGGAGCAAGAGCAAACCTTGGTAAGGCACTACTATACTCAATAAATGGTGGTGTTGATGAAAAGCTTGGAATGCAAATAGGACCAAAGACAGATATTCCACAAGGTGAATACTTAGATTACGATGATGTAATGAGAAGATTTGATGAAACTATGGAATGGTTAGCAGGCCTTTATGTAAATACTATGAATGTAATACACTATATGCATGATAAGTATGCTTATGAATCACTACAAATGGCACTGCACGATACAGAAGTTGAAAGACTTATGGCCTTTGGTATAGCAGGTCTATCAGTTGCAGCAGACTCATTAAGTGCTATAAAGTATGCAAAGGTTAAGCCAATAAGAGTAGATGGAATAGCAGTAGATTTTGAAGTTGAAGGCGAATATCCAAAATACGGAAATGATGATGATAGAGTAGACCAAATAGCAGTTGAGCTTGTAGAAAGATTTATAGAAAAACTAAAGAAACATGCAACATACAGAAATGCAATACACACACTTTCAGTATTAACAATAACTTCAAATGTTGTATATGGTAAGAAGACTGGTTCAACACCAGATGGAAGAAAGAAGGGTGAACCATTTGCTCCAGGTGCAAATCCAATGCACGGAAGAGATATACAAGGTGCACTTGCATCACTTAACTCAGTTGCAAAAATACCATATACAAGCTGTATGGATGGGGTATCAAATACATTCTCAATACTTCCAGACGCACTTGGAAAGGATATGGAGGAGAGAGTAAATAATCTTGTTGCGATAATGGATGGATACTTTGCACAAAATGCACACCACCTAAATGTTAACGTGCTAAATAGAGAAACACTTATGGATGCTATGGAACATCCAGAAAAGTATCCAACACTTACAATAAGAGTTTCAGGATATGCAGTAAACTTTACAAGACTAACAAAGGAACAACAACTTGATGTTATAAAGAGAACATTCCATGAAAGAATATAAAGGGGAGTAGGAAATGTTAAAGGCAAGAGTTCATTCCATTGAAACAATGGGACTTGTTGATGGACCTGGAATAAGAGTTGTAGTTTTTATGCAGGGATGCAAACTAAGATGTGCCTATTGCCACAACCCTGATACTTGGGATAGAAACGGTGGATTTGAAATAACAGTTGATGAGCTTTTGCAGAAGGTCAAGAGGTATAAAATATATTTTAATCACTCGGGCGGCGGTGTTACACTTTCAGGCGGAGATCCCCTCCTCCAGCCTGAATTTGTAATAGAATTTTTTAAAAGATGTAAAGAGGAAGGAATACACACAACTCTTGATACATCAGGATATGGAATTGGTATGTATGATGAAATATTAAGATATACAGATTTAGTGCTTCTTGATATAAAGCATATTGAAGATGTTGAACATAAAAAGCTTACAGGTTATGATAGGCATGGGTTTTTAGAATTTTTAGATGCGGTTAAAAAAAATAACACAAAGCTTTGGATAAGACACGTTGTTGTTCCAGGTATAACGGATACAGAAGACCATATAAGGGCTCTTGCTGATTATATTAACACCATTCCAAATGTTGAAAAGGTAGAGCTACTACCATATCACGTGCACGGAGTAAACAAATATGCTGAGCTGGGTATGAAATATAGGCTTGAAGGTGTAGAACCTTTATCTAAGGAAAGATTAGAGCAGTTGAAAGGTATAATGAATACAAAATTAAAGGATGTCCAAATTAAATAGGACATCCTTTAATTTTGTATTCGAGTTAAATAATTAACATACTTATAACGTAAATATAAATACATAGTAACAGAAGAAATTTATTATAAAATAAGAATTTAAATAGGAGGTATATGCTATGAATAGCAAAATTAAGAAAATATTTTGTGGGGCTTTATGTAGCATTGTACTTGTTGGTTCTTTAGTTACAACAGGTATTAGGAATACTTTTAATGTTAAAGCAGAAAGTCCCCGAAAAGTAAAAAATGTAATTATGTTAATTGGAGATGGGATGAGCACAGAAGCTATAACGCTTGCAAGATGGTATAATAATGGACAACCACTTGCTATGGATGAAATCTCTGTAGGAGCAGTAAAAACTTATTGGGTAGATGGTCCAATAACAGATTCAGCACCTGGTGGTACAGCTTATGCTGTTGGGCAAAAAACAAAAAATAAATATGTTGGAGTGTCAAAAGATAAAAAACCTTTAGCAACTATATTGGAGGCTGCAAAGTTAGATGGGAAAGCAACTGGTCTTGTAGTTACTTGTGAAGTTCCACATGCTACACCAGCGGATTTTTCAGCACATATTGATTCAAGAAGTAACTATGATGCAATCATAAAACAACAGGTTTATAATGGATTAGATGTGGTGTTAGGTGGAGGTAAGAAATATTCGGAAGTATATAAGGATGAATTAATAGCAAAAGGTTATGATTATGTCACAACAAAGCAGGAGATGCTTCAAGCTACATCTAATAAAATTTGGGGTATGTTTGCTGATGTAGATATGGCCTACGATATAGATAGAGAAAAAACAAGAGCAGAGGAACCGACTCTCGCAGAAATGACAAAAAAGGCAATAGAAGTTTTATCAAAGGATAAAGATGGATTCTTTTTAATGGTAGAGGGAAGTAAGATTGACTGGGCTGCACACGCCAATGATCCAGTTGGTTGAAACAGGTTCAACAAAGGATAAGAGATACTCTTATGATAATATTAGTTTTGAAGATAGCGTGAACAAAATAAAAAATTTTAAAATGACTGCACAAACATTTAATAATTTAATTGTTGGGAAAAGTGATGATGAAATAAGAAGTATTGTTGCTGAAAATTATGGAATAAATGATTTAAATTCAGATGAATTAAATAAAATAAAGTCAAACAAAATAAATGAAGTTATAAGTGCACGTTTAAGGGTAGGTTTTACTACAGGTGGACATACAGGTGAAGACGTTTATCTTGGTATATATGCTCCTTTTGGAGTAGAAAAGCTAAAGGGAGTAGTTGATAATACAGAAGTTAATAGGTATATGCAAAGGATACTTTTAGGAGAAGAAAAATTAAATACATTGACAGGAGAATTATTTGTTGAAGGACAGTCTGCTTTTGAAGCAAAGGGAGCAACAGTAAATATAATTATACCTAAAGTTCAGGATCCTAAGGATGCTACAAAGGAAATTGATGATGTTAAAAATGCATATGTAATTGTAACAAAGGGTTCGGATGTACTTAAGTTATATTTGTACACAAATAAGTATGAGTTAAATGGCAATATAGTAGAAATAGAATCTGTAATGCCTTTTGTTTCCGGAAAGTTTTATATTCCTAATAAAATTGTTGATTTAATTAAGTAAGGAGGCATTATATATGAATTTTAAAATATATAATAAAAAAATTACAAGTATTGTATTGGCGTCAATATTGTCAATTTCGGCAATTACTTTTAAAAGTTTAAGAGAAAATAATATAGCAATGGCAGAAGAACAAAGAAAGGTAAAGAATGTAATATTTTTGATACCAGATGGTATGAGTATAGCAACGACAACGCTTGCGAGATGGTATAAGGATGCACAGGATGGAATAGTAGGAAATGATAAATTAACATTAGATGAGATAGCATCAGGATATGTAAAAACATATTGGGCAAATGGTCCAATAACAGATTCAGCACCTGCTGCAACAGCTTATGCACTTGGAGTAAAATCAAATAATAAGTATGTAGGAGTAGATACAGATAAGATTCCAAAGGCTTCAATACTTGAAGCTGCAAAATTAAATGGTAAGGCTACTGGTATTGTTGCAACTTCAGAAATAATGCATGCAACACCTGCAGATTTTACGGCACATTATCCAGATAGAAGTAATTATAATGCATTATCAAAGCAACAGATTTATAATAATGCTGATGTTGTTTTAGGTGGAGGAGATAGTTTCTTTGCTAAGGATGGTGCAGGCAAAAGAAATGATAATAAAGATTTGAAAGAAGAAATTAAAAAACTTGGGTATGATTATGTAACAACTAAGAATGAAATGATAAATTCAAAAGCAAGTAAGATATGGGGAGTTTTTGCACCAAAGGATTTAGCATATGATATAGATAGAGCAGAAACAAGACCTGAGGAACCAACTCTTGCAGAAATGACAAGAAAGGCAATAGAAGTTTTATCAAAGGATAAAGATGGATTCTTTTTAATGGTAGAGGGAAGTAAGATTGACTGGGCTGCACACGCCAATGATCCAGTTGGCTATGAAACTGGTTCTACATCAGATAGTAGATATAAGTATGATAATATTACATTTGCAGATAGTGTTTTCAATATAAAAAATGCTAAGGCTACTGTACAAAGGTTTAATAATATGATAATTGGAAAATCTGATAGCGAAATATTAAGCCTTGTATCAACATATTATGGTTATAATGATATAAACAGTGAAGAGTTAGCAAAAATAAAAGATGGTAAGATAAATGAAGTTGTAAGTAATAGAACAAAAATAGGTTTTACAACAGGTGGACACACAGGTGGAGATGTAATGCTTTATGTTTATGCACCTTATGATATAGAAAGATTATCAGGTACAGTTGATAATACTGAAATTAATAGATATATACAAAGAGTTTTAGGTGTAGATTTAAGTAAGGCTACTAAAGAATTATTTATTAATGCTAAAGATGCATTTGAAAATATTGGTGCTAATTTTACATTAGATTTAAGTGATTCAGATAATCCAAAGGCAATAGTAAAGAAAGGAGATATAACACTAACTGCATATGCATATACAAATAAAATTGATATTAATGGAACAGAATACACATTAGATGGTGTAATTGTTTATAATGGTGATAAAATTTTCTTATCTCAAAAAGCAGTTGACTTATTTAATGAAAAATATAATGAAGCTGTAAATAAAGGCTCTGAAAATAATATAAATAAAAATAATAACAATGAAAATAGTAGTTCAGAAAAGCAAACACATAATACAGATAAAAAATTACCAAAAACAGGATCACCTTTTGATTTCACATTAATAGTTGTAGGAGCAGTTTTTGTTATTATAATAGGTACATCATTAATGATTATTTCAGAAAAAAGTGCATAATAGGGACAGTTACTTATTTTATTAAGTTATAACCAATGAAAGAGCAGACACTAATTTTGGATGTCTGCTCTTTCTTACTTTTGTAAAAAGGGACGGTTACTTAATTTTTGACCTACTCAAACAATAAGGGGTAAGGTATAATATAAAAAATTAACATTATATAGACTTGACTGTTTTTATCAATTATTGATTTAAAGGCACATTGTATATTTTAATTCTATTTAGTAAATAAGTAGGGACGGTTACTTATTTTTGCAATACTTTTAGTTTTTAAGGGGTAGAGGATGAGGTATTTTAAAGTGGTATATAACTTATTTTTAAAATATTGATCAGAATACTTGCAATAAAGTTTTAAATTAGTAAAGAAACTTGAAAGTTATTCTTATAAGATTTATAGCTAAAATAAAATTAGATAATGTTCTCAGGCTATAAAAAATAAGTAACTGTCCCCAGTTTTAATGTTTTACTGTACAATAAGTAAAATATAATTTAATATATATAAAAAATTCAGGAGTGATTTTATGGAAAGATATATTATAATTATCTTTAAATTAATGCTGTCCTTTATATTAGGAGGAACTGTTGGTTATGAGAGAGAATTTAAAAATAGACCAGCAGGACTTCGTACACACGTTTTAGTATGCCTTGGTGCTACTTTAGTACAAATAATTTCAATTGATTATTATAAATTAAATTCTATAGTTAATTATGATCCTATGAGGCTTGGAGCTCAAGTGATAAGTGGCATAGGTTTTTTAGGTGCAGGTACAATATTAAAGGAGGGTGTAAATGTAAAGGGATTAACTACTGCAGCAAGCATATGGTCTGTTGCTTGCATTGGTCTTGCTGTTGGTTCTGGGCTATATTTTGAAGGTATTATTACAACTTCATTTATTTATTTCTGTCTAAGATGGTTTAAGGGAATAGAAAAAAGAATTATTCAAGGTAAAAGATATATAGTTTTTAGTATGATTTTAAAGGATGAACCTGGAGTTATAGGGGAAATTGCAAGTATATTTGGTAAAAAGAAAATTAATATAACTAATATAGAGCTTCAAAAAATAGATGATTATTATGTTGAGGTGGAAATTTCAACAAACCTTATGTATATGCAAAATGCAGGTGAAATAATGGGTTTATTAGAAAATGTTAAAGGTATTGAGACAATTAAGATGAAGGAGGAATAAACAAAATATTTTAAATATAAAAAATATTTGATAAAATAAGAATAGGTAAATTTATAGGGGGTGAATAACAATGATAAAAAATTTTGATGAATTGATTGAAATTGTAAAGCAACAGCCTAAGATGAAGCTTGCAGTTGCAACAGCAGAAGATGAAGAGGTTCTTTTAGCAGTTGATGAAGCTGTAAAACTTGGTATAATTGATGCAATTCTTGTAGGTAATAAAGAAAAGATATTAAAAATAGCAAATGAACTAAAAATAAATGTTGACTCATATGAAGTTATACATACAGATAATTTAACAGATGCAGCAAGGATTGCTGTATCACTTGTGGCGGATAATATTGCTGACTTTTTAATGAAGGGTTTAATTGGTACAGCAGACCTTTTAAAGGCAGTATTAGACAAGGAGAAGGGGCTAAGAGGAAGTGGGCTTTTGAGTCACGTTATGGTATATAGCGTTCCAACTTATCATAAACTTCTTTTTTTAACTGATGGAGGTATGGTTACATATCCAGATCTTTATCAAAAGGTTCAAATAGTAAATAATGCTGTTAAAGTAGCAAAGGCATTTGGAATAAATCCAATTCATGTTGCTCCTCTTTGTGCTGTAGAAGTTGTAAACCCTGATATGCAGGCTACACTTGATGCAGCTGCCTTATCTAAAATGAACCAAAGAGGACAAATAAAAGATTGTGTTATTGATGGGCCATTGGCACTTGATAATGCAATATCTATAGAGGCAGCAAAACATAAGGGTATTACAAGTCCTGTTGCAGGTCAGGCAGATATACTACTTGTTCCTAATATTGAGGCAGGAAACATATTAGGAAAGTCGTTAACTTATTTTGCAAAGGCAAAGTCTGCAGGGATTATTATGGGAGCAAAATGTCCAATAGTATTAGTTTCAAGAGCAGATACACACGAAGCAAAACTAAACTCCATAGCACTTGGAAGTTTGGTTGCTAATAATAAATAACCTATATGGGGGGATGAGGATGAAAAAAATAATGTCAGGCAATGAAGCTATTGCCAGAGGAGCATGGGAAGCGGGATGTACATTTGCTGCAGCATATCCAGGTACTCCAAGTACAGAAATATTAGAAAATATAGCCCAATATGAAGAAATTTATTCAGAGTGGTCTCCGAATGAAAAGGTTGCTGTGGAGGTAGCCTGTGGGGCATCTATTGCGGGTGCAAGAGCACTTTGTGCAATGAAGCATGTGGGATTAAATGTTGCTGCAGATCCACTTTTTACAATTGCATATGAAGGAGCAAATGGAGGTTTAGTTATAATTTCTGCAGATGATCCTGGTATGCACAGCTCACAAAACGAACAGGACAATAGATTATATGCACCACACGCAAAGGTTGCAATGATTGAACCTTCAGATAGCCAAGAGTGTAAAGATTATATAAAATATGCGTTTGAAATAAGTGAAAAATATGACACTCCTGTTTTGTTTAGGATAACAACAAGAATAGCTCATAGTAAAGGTGTGGTTGAGCTTTCAGAAAGAGAAGAAGTTGGGTTTAAAGATTATGAAAAAAATGTTAAAAAATATGTTATGATTCCAGGAAATGCAAGAATAAAACACGTTGAGGTTGAAGAAAGGTTAAAAAAGCTAAAGGAATTATCAAACAATACTCCATTAAACAGAATAGAATGGGGAGATAAAAAAATAGGAATAGTAACAAGCGGAGTTTCTTATCAATATGCAAAAGAAGTATTTGGCGATAGTGCATCATATCTAAAGATTGGATTTAGTTACCCTTTACCAGATGAGTTGATAAGAAATTTTGCAAAAGAAGTTGAAATGTTATATGTGGTAGAAGAAAACGAGCCTTATCTTGAAAACTACATAAAGTCAATGGGAATTGACTGTGTAGGAAAAGAGATAATACCAATCTGTGGAGAACTTAATCCAGATATTGTAAGAGGAGCATTTTTGGGGAAACAGGAAAAAGAAAAGTATCAATTAGATATAAACGTACCATCAAGGCCACCAGTATTATGTCCAGGTTGTCCTCATAGAGGAATTTTTTATGCAGTAAGTAAGTATAAAGACATTATAGCAACAGGTGACATAGGCTGTTATACTTTAGGAATGATGCCGCCACTTAATGTTACGGATACAGTCATTTGTATGGGAGCTGGAATATCAGCAGCAATAGGATTTGAAAAGGTATATAAAATGGCAAATAGAAAGGGAAAAATATTTGGATTTGTTGGAGATTCAACCTTCTTCCATTCAGGAATTACAGGGTTAATAGATGCAGTTTATAATCAAAGTCCAATAGTTGCTGTTATTTTGGATAACAGTATTACAGCTATGACAGGACATCAGGAAAATCCGGGAACAGGAAAAACAATAAAGGGTGAGATAACTCAGGTTGTTGACATTTTGAGTATTGTAAAGGCTGTTGGTATTAAGGAAGAAAATATAAGAGTGGTTGATCCATATGATTTAAAGGCTACAGAAGAGGCTGTAAAGGATGCATATAATTCAAAGGAGCCCTTTGTAATTATAACAAAACAGCCTTGTGCTTTAATTAAAGAAGTACAAAAGAAGAGATCAGGCAAATATTTAGTTATAAATCAAGAAAAATGTAAAAAGTGCAAGGCTTGTTTGAGAACAGGCTGTCCTGCTATTTCAATAAGAAACAACAACGTAGTTATAGATAAGAATATGTGCAATGCTTGTACAGTTTGTCAACAGGTATGCAAATTTGATGCAATTGAAAAAGGGGGGAATTTCTAATGGTTAAAAGCATATTGTTCGTTGGAGTAGGTGGACAAGGAATTATATTGGCATCAAAAGTGCTTACTGAGGGACTATTAAAGTTTGGATATGATGTTAAAATGTCTGAAGTTCACGGAATGGCACAACGAGGAGGAAGTGTTACAACACAAGTAAGGTTTGGAGATAAGGTATATTCCCCCTTAATTGGTGAAGGTGAAGCTGATGTTGTAGTTTCTTTTGAAAAGGTTGAGGCTGTAAGGTGGATTAACTATTTAAAAAAGCATGGTAAATTGATTGTTAATGATTATGAGATATATTCCTTACCTGTACTTATAGGTAAGGAGGAGTATCCTAATAATATTGAAGAAGAGCTTAAAGAATCGGGAGTAGAATATAAGCTGTTTAATGCAGCAAAGATTGCTGAGGATGTTGGTAATATAAAAACACAAAATATGGTTATATTAGGTGCATTAGTTAAATCGTTAGCACTTGAGACGTTAGATTGGGATGGAGTTATAAAAGATGTTTTGCCTGAAAAGTTAGTTGAAATAAATACAAAGGCATTTAAATTAGGATTATCAATTTAGGGACGGTTACTTATTGATGCAATAACAATTACAATTCTATTTAAAAATTAATTATACCAAAGTAGATATGGATATTAGCATATCTACTTTGGTCAGTTTAAACAAATTTCTTCTTTATATTATTGAAACTAATAATTAACAATAAAAGTATATATTTTAAAGTTATTACTTTAGAAAAATTAAATAGTAATAATGGTATAAAATCACCTCATAATTGGAAAAATAAGTATAAAAACATTTGGAGGTGATTTTTTTTATGCCAAGAATGGCAAGGGAAAAATCATACGATTCAATATATCACATAATGGTAAAGAGTATTTCAGAAGTAAATCTATTCAAGGATGATGAAGATAAGATTAATTACTTAAATTATATGAAAAAAGCTCAAGAACAATTTGAATTTATAGTGTATTCATATTGTTTAATGGACAATCATGCCCATTTTGTTATAGATGCTAATGGTGCTGACATATCAAAAATAATGCATTTTATAAACTACAAATATGCTATGTGCTTTAATAAAAGGCATAAAAGGCACGGACATTTATTTCAGGATAGATTTAAAAGCAAAATTGTAAAGAGCGAACGCTACCTTTTTGCATTAACAGCATATGTTCATTTTAATGCAACTGCAATTAAGGGGTATGAGCACCACCCTGAGGAATATCCCTTTTCTTCTTTAGCAATATATTTAGGATTAAAGAAAGACAATTTTGATTTAATTGATGACGTGTTTGTTTTATCAATGTTTGGGTTAAATGATGTTAGTGCACGTGTACAATATAGAGATTTTATTTTTAAAGTTAAAAAATTTATAGATATACAAAAAGAAGAATTTTCAAATGAACCTACTGAATACAGAAGTATGAGAAAAATTTTAGTTAGAGATTTTTCACCTGAAAAAATAATTTTGATTATTATGCAAAAGTTTAATATAAATAAGTATGCTCTTTTTAAATATAGAAGAGACGGTGTTGAAGCTAAGGCTCTTATTTGTTTTATATTAAGAAAACTATGTGATTTAAAGTGTGCTGACATATGTAAGATACTTGGTAATATAGGTCAAGCAAGGGTTTCAAGATTGTGCGGCATAGGAGCAGAGTTGGTAAGAAATAAAAAATACGAATGTATTATAAATGAAATACTTCAACAGGCTTTATAAAGTAAATAAAAAATTATTCATTTGATGAAAAGGGAGTAATTTTTTTGAAATATAAAAAATATATAAATTTTATTATGGTGGTAATGGACAAGCCCAAATAAAAACTTATATGTAGCAACTAATTATATATGTTTATATGCATAAATTTTTAAAATAATGTAGTATTAATAATGGATTGAGGGATAATTTTATGATTGAGAAAGACATAATATGTTGGACAAATAAATATTAAAATTAAACCAATATATACAATAATTCAATTTGTTACTATATATAATGCTAAGGTGATTACACAAAAATTAATTTATGTATTATTAAGATAGAGAGATGACCTATGCTAATTGTTGCACAGTTTTAGCTTTTAGGGAGTATTTTAAATTAATAGATGCTAAAATAAGTAACCGTCCCCAAAGTCACCCAAAGTCACCCAAAGTCACCCAAACTCAATGTGAAGGTAACATTAGGGTTGAAAAATAAGTAACCGTCCCTATTGTTAATAATGCTATAATTAAAATTATATGATAAAATAATTTAAAATCCCAAACCAAGGAGTGATACATATGATAAAGATTTTTGGCGACTACCATACACATACAATATATAGCCACGGTAAAGGTACAATAGAGGAAAATGTTGTTGCAGCGATTAATAAAGGACTAAAGGAAATTGTAATATCGGATCACGGTCCTGGTCATATGTTTTTCGGTGTAAACTATAAAAAATTAAAGAAGATGAGGGCAGAAATAGATAAGTTAAACGAAAAATACAAGGATAAAATAAAAATCTATTTAGGTGTTGAGGCGAATATTATAAGTACTGAAGGAGATATAGATGTAACCGAAAAAGAATTAAAACTTCTTGATAAGATTTTAGTTGGTTTTCATAATGGTGCAAAACTAAAATCATTAAAGGATTTTTATATACTATATATTAAAAACAAAATGGCAAAGTATAATAAGAAGTTAAGAGAAGAGTGTAGAAGAACAAATACTCATGCGTTAATAAAAGCAATAAACAAGTATAAAATAGATATAATTACTCACCCAGGTGCAAAAGTTGATATTGATACAAGAGAACTTGCGAAGGCAGCGGTAAAAAGAGGAACAGCTCTTGAAATTAATTCAAGTCATAGATTTTTAACGTTAGATTATGTTAAAATAGCAATGGAAGAGGGAGTTATGTTTTCAATAGACAGCGATGCTCACAAACCTGAAGATGTTGGTAACTTTGATTGGGCATTAAATGTTGCAAAACAGGCAAATCTTCCACCAACAAGAATAATTAATGCAGAAAAATAATTAAGGAGGTCAATTATGCAGTTTGTTATTGTTACAGGTTTATCAGGTGCTGGAAAAACTCAAACTATAAGGTGTTTAGAGGATATAGGATTTTTTTGTATAGATAATTTACCACCAGCACTTATTCCAAAGTTTGCAGAATTATGCTATCAATCAAAGGGAAAGATTGATAGAATAGCAATAGTTGTTGATATTAGAGGTAGAAATTTCTTTGATAACATATTTGTAGGATTAAAATCCCTTGAAGATATGGGACTAAAATATGAAATATTATTCCTTGATGCACAGGATGATGTTTTAATAAAAAGATTTAAAGAATCAAGAAGAAGTCATCCACTTTCATCAGGAAAAAGAATTGAAGATGCAATTCTTGAAGAAAGAAAAAAGCTTGAGGATATAAAATCAAAGGCAAGCCATATTATAGATACTTCAAGGCTTACAGTAAGACAGCTAAAGGAAGAGATAAACAAGATTTATATTATGGGTGAAAAATTTGAAAGTCTAATCATAACAGTTACTTCCTTTGGTTTTAAATATGGAATTCCACTTGACTGTGATCTTGTGTTTGATGTAAGATTTATTCCTAATCCCTATTATATAGATGAACTAAAAAGACAATCAGGTATAGATAAGGAAGTTTACGACTATGTTTTTAAATGGGATGAGACAAATAAATTTGTTGAAAAGACAACCGACCTTTTAGAATTTTTAATACCAAACTATATAAGAGAAGGAAAATCCCAACTTGTTATTGGAATAGGATGTACAGGTGGAAGACATCGTTCCGTTGCAATAGCAAATAAAATTTATGAAAATCTAAAAAATAATAACCATACTGTACTTATATCGCATAGAGATATAACAAAGGATTTAGCGGGGGATGGAAAGTAATGATGATATTTGAATGGTTTAGGCCGGGTCTTAACATCAAAAGATGGATTTTGATGGGATTTTGTGGTCTTTTGCTATTTATTTTAGGTATTTCAAAAATTTTATTTAGAGGTTTAATATATGATTCCTATTTTGTTTTGTTTATATATATATTAATTATCGGAATAATACTAATGTATGCCTCTATAAAATTGGCCTTTAAAAATTTTATGGAGATTATAACAGGTATATCAGTAAACAAAGAAACTGTTTCAAATAAATTTTTTGAACAGAGAATGCAGGTAAGAGGCCCTAAAATCGTTGCGATAGGTGGAGGAACAGGTCTTTCAACAATGCTTAGAGGTCTTAAGGAATATACCACAAACATAACTGCAATAGTTACAGTTGCAGATGATGGTGGAGGTTCTGGAAAGTTAAGAAGAACATTAGGAATGCTTCCACCAGGTGATATAAGAAACTGCCTTGTTGCACTTGCACATACCGAGCCCCTAATGGAAGAACTTATGCAGTATAGGTTTACAGATGGAGATCTTAAGGGACAAAGTTTTGGAAATCTTTTTATAGCAGCAATGAATGGTATTTCGAATAATTTTGAAGATGCTATAAAGAAGATGAGTGATGTTCTTGTAGTTCAAGGAAAGGTTTATCCTGTTACATTAACGGATGTTACATTATGTGCAAAGCTGAAAAATGGTGAGATAGTAAAAGGTGAATCCGTCATTCCGGAGGTTTGCTATGAAAAAAAACAGCAAATAGATTATATTTTTCTTGAACCTGAGGATGCAAAACCTTTAGATGAAGCAATATCAGCCATTGAAGATGCTGATTGTATAATTATAGGTCCAGGAAGCCTTTATACAAGTATAATGCCAAACCTTGTAATAAAAGAGGTTGCAGAGGCAGTGAAAAAATCAAAGGCTATAAAGGTTTATATTTCAAATATAATGACTCAGCTTGGCGAAACAGAAGGATATAAACTATCCGACCATCTAAATGCAATTGAAAAGCACTGTGGTGGAAAGTTTATAAACTTTATAATAGCAAATAATGGTAAAATACCAGAGGAGTATTTTAAAAAGTATAAAGAGGACGGACAAGAAGTTGTTGAAAATGACGTTGAAAATATTAGGGATACAGTTGATATAATATTTAAAGACCTTGTTTATATTAATGAAAATGGCCTTTTAAGACACAATACAAAGGTATTGGCAAAAACAATAATGGAGCTTATTATAAAATACATTTTCCCTAACGATAGAAGAAGAGTATTAGATTATTATTATTTAAGCGAGAGACTAAAGAACAAAAGGTAGGTGATATAATGTCCTTTTCGTCGGTTGCAAAAAGTGAACTATGCAGAATTCAAGACGAAAAGAGTTGCTGTCAGCTGGCGGAACTTTCTGCAATAATGAAAATGAGTGGAACAATTCAAATAAATGGTAAGAATGGACTTGGTTTAAGGGTTTCAACAGAAAACCCTGCCATTGCAAGAAGGATTTTTTCACTTTTAAAAAATATATTTGGTGTTCATACAGACATAATGGTAAAAAAGAACAGTACATTCAAAAAAAATAACATCTATATGCTTTTAATAACACCTGAGATGGGGGCAAAGGACATATTATTAAAAACAGGGATACTAAAGCAGCACTCGGATGGTACCTTAGGTATTTACCATAAAATTCATTCTGAGATTATAAAAAAATCCTGCTGTAGACGTGCGTATGTAAGAGGAGCTTTTTTAGGTGGTGGTTCAATTAGCAATCCTGAAAAGACATACCATCTTGAGTTTGTTACAAATTCCCTTGAATATGCTGAAGATTTAATGAAACTAATAAACTCATATAACCTAACATCAAAGGTAATCCAGAGAAAGAGTAATTTTGTTGTTTATTTAAAAGAAGGTGAACAGATTATTGACCTTTTAAATATAATTGGTGCACATAATGCACTTTTAGAGCTTGAAAATGTTAGAATATATAAAGAGATGAGAAATAATGTTAATAGGCTTGTAAACTGTGAAACAGCAAACCTTAATAAGACTGTTGATGCGGCTGTAAGACAAATAGAATCTATTAATTTTATAAAGGAAAAGGTAGGTTTAAAAAAGCTTCCACCAAATTTAAGGGAGATTGCAGAGCTTAGATTAAACTTTCCTGATGTATCCTTAAAGGAACTTGGGCAGATGTTAAATCCTCCTATTGGCAAGTCAGGTGTAAATCATCGATTAAGAAAAATAGAAAAAATCGCAGAAGAATTAAAAGATTCCTAAGGGCTATGTTTAAAGCCCTTTTTTTGATATAATTATTATTAAGACTTAAGGTTAGGGAGTGGAGCTATGTCAAAACACGAGGAGATTATAAAATACATTCAAAGTCTTAAGGTGGGTACTAAAATTTCTGTAAGATCAATAGCAAACGCTTTGGATGTAAGTGATGGAACTGCATATAGAGCTATAAAGGATGCAGAAACATTGGGAATTGTAAGTACAATACCAAGAGTTGGAACTGTTAGAATTGAAAAAGTAGAAAAAAAGAACATAGAAAACTTAACCTATGCAGAGGTTGTAAACATAGTTGAAGGTTCGGTACTTGGGGGAAAGGATGGTCTTCATAAAACATTAAATAAATTTGTTATAGGTGCTATGACTCTTGAGATAATGAAAAAATATATATCTCCAGGTAATCTTTTAATTGTTGGTAATAGAGAAGAGGCACAGAGACTTGCTCTTGAAAAAGATTGTGCTGTTTTGATTACAGGTGGATTTACTTGTTCTGATGAAATAAAGCAGCTTGCAAACAAAAAAGGACTTCCTATTATTTCATCAACCTACGACACCTTTACAACAGCTTCAATGATAAATAAGGCAATATCAGAAAACCTAATAAAAAAGGATATAATACTTGTTGAAGATATAATGAAGACAGAGATATCCTACATCAATGTTAACTCTACTATAAAGGAACTTAAGGAAAAAATGCTCATAACAAAGCACGGTAAGTTCCCTGTTGTAGATGATTTTAATAAGGTTGTAGGTATAATAACAATAAAAGACATAAAGCTTGATGCAGAAGATGATGACCCAGTTGGTAGATATATGACAAAGGAACCTATTACTGTAACACCAAAAACTTCTGTTGCCTACGTTGCACATATAATTGTTTGGGAGGGGATTGAATTAATTCCTGTTGTTGAGAATAAGCAACTTGTTGGTGTGGTAAGTAGGCACGATGTTATAAAGGCACTGCAGTATGTTAACAGACAACCACAGGTTGGACAAACAATAGATGATTTAGTATTAAAGAACTTTACTTGTATAAATACAGAAAAGGGGATGAAATTTACAGGAAAAATAATACCAGAGATGTTAAATCCAATAGGTACAGCAAGCTGGAACGCTCTAACTTTAGTTATGTCAACGGTAGGAACCATAGCACTAAGGCAGAGAAATCATCTAAATATTGCAGTTGACTCCTTTTCTGTTTTTTATGTAAAGCCAGTTCAGGTAGATTCGGTTGTTACTATAAATACAACGATAATAGATATGGGAAGACATTATTCAAAAGTAGAAATTGAGATGTATAATGAAAATGAAAAGGAACTTATAGGGAAGGCAATCCTTAGTGCAAAAATACTAAAGAAAAATTGATGGAGGTTAATATGTCGGGTTTTGTTCACCTACACGTCCATACAGAATACAGCCTTCTTGATGGTTCAGCAAAGATAAATAAATTGGTAAAAAAGGCAAGGGAACTTAATATGAATGCCCTTGCCATTACTGACCACGGCAGTATGTATGGAGTAATAGAATTCTATAAAAAATGTAAAGAGAACAACATAAAGCCAATTATAGGCTGTGAAGTATATGTTGCACCAAGGGGACGCTATAGAAAAGAAGGCAGTATTGATGCAGAAAATTATCACTTGGTCCTTCTTGCTAAAACAAATGAAGGCTACAAGAATTTGATGAAGATAGTTTCTTCTGCTTTTATAGACGGTTTTTACTATAAGCCAAGGGCAGATTATGAACTTTTAAGGGAAAATAGTGGAGACTTAATTGCCCTAAGTGCCTGCTTAGGAGGAGAGATACAATCTCTACTTTTAAAGGGTGATTATGATTTAGCAAGGGAGAAGGCACTTTTATATAACGAAATATTTGGTCAAGGGAATTTCTATCTTGAACTTCAAAACCACGGCTTTGATGAACAGAAAAAAGTAAATGAGTTTCTTGTAAAGTTGTCTAAGGAAACAGGAATTCCCTTAGTTGCAACAAATGACGTCCATTATGTTGAAAGGGAGGATGCAAAGGCCCACGAAATACTTCTCTGCATACAAACGGGTAAAACAATAGATGATGAAGATAGGATGAGTTTTGAGGTAGATGAATTCTATCTTAAATCAATAGAAGAGATGCAGGAGATATTTAAGGACTATCAAGAGGCCCTTTCAAACACATTAAAGATTGCAGATGAATGCAATGTTGAGTTTGAGTTTAATGTTACTAAACTTCCAAAGTTTGAAACACCAGATGGGATTCCATCAAATGAATATCTTAGAAAGCTTTGTTTTGAAGGGTTATATGAAAAATATAGTAACGTGTCTCAGGATATTATTGATAGATTAGAATATGAGCTTTCAGTAATAGAAAAGATGGGGTATGTTGATTACTTTTTAATAGTTTGGGATTTTATAAAGTTTGCAAAGGATAATAACATAATAACAGGACCTGGGCGTGGTTCTGCAGCAGGTTCAATTGTTGCTTATACATTAGGCATAACAAAGATAGATCCAATAAAGTACAACCTGCTATTTGAAAGATTTTTAAATCCAGAAAGAGTAAGTATGCCCGATATCGATTCTGATTTTTGCTATGAAAGAAGACAAGAGGTTATTGACTATGTTGTTAGAAAATATGGTCAGGATAGGGTTGCTCAAATAATAACCTTTGGTACGATGGCGGCAAGGGCTGTAATTAGGGATGTTGGAAGAGCACTTAACTATCCCTATGCAGAGGTTGATAGAATAGCTAAAATGATTCCTATGGAGCTTAATATAACTATAGATAGGGCTCTTGAGTTAAACCCTGAACTTAGACAAGAATATGAAAACAATGAAAGAATAAGATATCTAATTGATATATCAAAATCACTTGAGGGGCTTCCAAGACACTCCTCTACCCACGCAGCAGGTGTTGTTATAGCATCAGCTCCACTTGTTGAGTTTGTTCCTCTTTCTAAAAACGATGAAGCAGTTGTAACACAGTTTCCTATGACAATACTTGAGGAACTTGGCCTTTTAAAGATGGATTTTTTAGGCCTCAGAACTCTTACAGTTATTAGGGATACAATTGATTTAATTAAGAAACATAGAGGAATAGATATCGACTTAGATAAACTAACCTATGATGACAAGGAAGTATTTGAACTTATAAGCCAAGGCAACACAGAGGGAGTATTCCAGCTTGAATCAACAGGAATGACAAACTTTATGAAGGAACTTAAACCAAACTCCCTTGAAGATATAATAGCTGGTATATCCCTATACAGACCTGGGCCTATGGATCAAATTCCAACATATATCAAAAATAAAAATAATCCAGATAACATTGAATACCTTGATGAAAAACTAAAGCCTATTCTTGATGTAACGTATGGCTGTATGGTTTATCAAGAACAGGTAATGCAGATAGTTAGAGATATAGCAGGGTATTCATTAGGTAGGTCAGACCTTGTTCGACGTGCAATGGCAAAGAAAAAGCACGATGTAATGCTAAAGGAAAGGCAAAACTTTATATATGGACTTGATGATGAAGATGGGAACATGCTTGTAAAGGGTGCAGTAAGAAACGGTGTAAGTGAAGAGGTTGCTAACAAGATATTTGACCTTATGATTGACTTTGCAAGCTATGCCTTCAATAAGTCCCACGCAGCAGCCTATGCGGTTGTAGCATACCAAACAGCATATTTAAAGAAATATTATCCAGTAGAGTTTATGACAGCCCTCATTACAAGTGTTGTTGGAAATAACGATAAAGTAGCCTTTTACATTCAAGCTTGCAAAAAGATGGGTATTGAGGTTTTACCACCTGATGTAAATGAAAGTGATTACTCCTTTACTGTAATAGGCAATAAAATAAGATTTGGACTTGGGGCAATAAAGAATGTTGGACGTGGTGCTGTTGAGGCAATAAAGGAGGCAAGAATAAAAAAAGGTGTCTTTACAGGGTTTGTTGATTTCTGCTATAAAGTAAACCTGTCTGAAGTGAATAAGAAGGCAGTTGAAAGTATGATTAAGGCAGGTGCCTTTGACTCATTAAAAATAAGAAGATCACAACTTATGGCTTCCTTTGAAAGAATAATGGATGCTGTTGCAAGTGAAAAGAGGAAAACAATTGATGGACAGATGTCCCTGTTTGGTCTTGATATGCAAAATCAAAATACTGTAAAGGAAGAATATGATAATATTAAAGAGTTTGACAAAAAACATCTTCTTGCTATGGAAAAGGAGATGATGGGGCTTTATATAAGTGGACATCCACTTGACGAGTTTAAAAAGGAAATAGAGCTTCTTGCAACAACTAAAATATCGGATATAGTAAGTATCGATGATGGAGAAGTAGCAATTGAACATAAGGTTAAAGATGGGGAAAAGGTCATTATTGCAGGGATAATAACATCAGTAAATATAAAGGCTACAAGAAACAATGATATGATGGCATTTATAACAGTTCAAGATTTATACAGCAGTGTAGAAGTTTTAGTGTTTCCTAAAATATATCAAAGGTCAAATAAAAATATTTTAGAGGATAATATAGTATTGATTAAGGGAAGAATAAGTATTAAAGAAGATGAACAGCCAAAGGTAATTGCAGATGAAATAGAGCCTTTAAGAAATACCGAATTTAAAATAAATAAGGTGTATATAAGATTAAATGAAGAGAGCTGGAACAAGGAGATTGAGGAGCTAAAACCAATATTAAAAAAACATAGTGGAAATAATCCTGTGTATGTTGTTTTAAGCAATTCAAAAAAGATGTTTCAGGCATCAAGAGAACTTTGGGTTGATTTAACAAAGGAGTTAATGGAGGAGCTTACAAATAAAATTGGTGCCGAAAACATAAAAATCTCGTAAATTTCTTTGACAAAATCATAGGGACAATATAAAATTTAACTTGTCCCTATGATTTTTTAAATAAAATAAATAAAAAAAATTAACGATTTTTATATTGATTTTATTTGACAAATTTTTTAAAATTAACTTGTTAGATTTTTGATGACAATTGAATAAATATTAAATTTTAGTTGCATTTTAATTTATAAAAACATTTTAGTGGACACGAATAATAGGAATGGACAAGATACATATTATAATTAATACAGTTTTTGAATTATCCTTTTACCAGTTCTTCTTGGTAAATTGTATGATAATATTTTTTATAACAAGAGTGGGACATAGCTTGTCCCTATGGACAAAAAAGGAGGTAATAAAATGAGAACAATAGGAGTATTAACAAGTGGCGGAGACGCACCAGGTATGAACGCGGCTATTCGCGCAGTTGTTAGAACAGGTATAGCAAATGGCTTAAGAGTTATGGGAATACAAAGAGGATACAGCGGACTTATGAATGGAGAAATATTTGAAATGACGAGATCAAGCGTTTCAGATATTATCCAAAGAGGTGGAACAATCCTTAAGTCTGCAAGAAGTACAGAGTTTAGAACACCAGAGGGAAGAAAGAAGGCCTACAACGTACTTAAGGTATTTGGTATAGAAGGTTTAGTTGTTATTGGTGGAGATGGTTCCTTCACAGGAGCAAAACTTCTATCAGATGAGTGGGATATAAAGACAGTAGGAATCCCAGGAACTATAGATAATGACCTTGCATACACAGATTATACAATAGGTTTTGATACAGCAGTTAACACTGTACTTGATGCTATAAACAAGCTAAGAGATACATCAACTTCCCACGAAAGAGTAAGTGTTGTTGAAGTTATGGGAAGACACTGTGGAGATATTGCACTATATGCAGGACTTGCAGGTGGAGCAGAGAGCATAATAATTCCTGAAGAAGATTATAATTTTGATGAACTTTGTAAAACTATAATTGAAGGCAAAGTTAAAGGAAAGTTACACAACCTAATTCTTCTTGCTGAAGGTATAGGTGGTGCAGAAGACCTTGCAAAGAAGATAGAAGAGGTTACAGGAATTGAATCAAGAGCAACAGTTCTTGGACACATTCAAAGAGGTGGAAGCCCAACAGCCTTTGATAGAATATTAGCTTCAAGACTTGGAGCAAGAGCAGTAGAACTTCTACTTGAAGGAAAGTCAAAGAGGGTTGTTGGTATAAGAGACAACAAGATTGTAGATTTTGATATAACTGAGGCTCTTGAAATGGAAAAAAGAAGAGATGACCATAAGAAGCTTTATGAACTATCTAAAATATTAGGATATTAATTAAAAGGAGTGAAATTATGAGAAAGACAAAAATAGTATGTACAATAGGGCCTGCAAGCGAAAAGGAAGAAGTTTTAAGAAAACTTATTGAAAGTGGAATGAATGTAGCAAGACTTAACTTCTCACACGGTTCCCACGAAGAACACAGTGCAAGAATAGAAACAATAAAGAAGTTAAGAAAGGAACTTAATAAGCCTGTTGCAATACTACTTGATACAAAGGGACCAGAAATAAGAACAGGTACATTTAAGGATAAAAAGATTGAGCTTGTTGAAGGACAAAGCTTTATAATAACAACAAGACAAGTTGAAGGAGATAATACAATCTGTTCTGTTTCATACGACAAGCTACACGAAGATGTAAAACCTGGAGATACAATACTAATAGATGATGGTCTTGTAGGACTTAAAGTTGAAAAGATAGAAGGACAAGACATTCACTGTACAGTTCAAAACAGTGGACCTGTTAGCAACTACAAGGGAGTTAATGTACCAAATGTTAAGATAAACCTTCCAGCTCTTACAGAAAAGGATATAGCAGACCTTAAGTTTGGTATAGAACAAGGTGTAGATATAATAGCTGCTTCATTCGTTAGAAAGCCACAAGACGTTATAGCAATTAGAAAGGTTCTTGAAAAGAACGGAGGAGAAGGAATACTTATAATATCAAAAATAGAAAATCAAGAAGGTGTTGACAACATAGATGAAATCCTAAAGCTATCAGACGGTATAATGGTAGCAAGAGGAGACCTTGGTGTTGAAATTCCTACAGAAGAAGTTCCACTTGTTCAAAAGATGATTATAGAAAAGTGTAACAAGGCTGGTAAGCCAGTTATAACTGCAACACAAATGCTTGACTCAATGATGAGAAATCCAAGACCAACAAGAGCAGAAGCAAGTGACGTGGCAAATGCAATATTTGACGGAACAGATGCTATAATGCTAAGTGGTGAAACTGCAAATGGTAAGTATCCAATCGAAGCAGTTACAACAATGGCAAGAATAGCAGAAAAGGCAGAAAGTGCTCTTAACTATCAAGTGGTACTTGAAAAGAGAAGAGCATACCATAAAAATTCAGTTCCTGATGCTATAAGCCTTGCAACAGTTACTGCGGCTACTGAACTTAATGCTTCAGCAGTAATTACTGCAACTCAATCAGGAAGCACAGCAAAGATGGTATCAAAATATAGACCAAAGTGTCCAATTATAGCAGTTACTCCATATGAAGAAGTGGCAAGAAAGCTTGCAGTTTCTTGGGGTGTATTCCCAGTTATTACAGAAAAGGTTGAAACTACTGATGAATTAATAGAAAAGTCAGTTCAAGAGGCTCTAAACAACGGATATGTTAAGAAGGGAGACCTTGTTGTTGTAGCAGCAGGTGTTCCAGTTGGATATACAGGAACAACTAACCTAATGAAGGTACATATAGTTGGGGATGTACTTGTTAAAGGAAAAGGAATGGGTAACTCAACATATGGAACAGCTTGCGTTGTAACAGATATGTCAAAGCTTGAGGAACAATTAAATGAAGGTGACATATTAGTTGTTAGAAATATAGAAAAGGAACAACTTCCAATCATTATGGATAGAGTAAGTGGTGTAGTTGCAGAAGAAGGAGGACTTACATCACACGTTGCAGTAGAATGTATAAACGCAGGAATTCCTGTTATAGTTGGTGCAGAGGGTGCAACAGAAATAATAAAGTCAGGCACACTTGTTACTATAGACCCAAGAAATGGTATGGTATACAGTGGAAAAGCTAATGTAATGTAAAAAAGTTAGGCCCTATGGCCTAACTTTATCATAAGTTTACCTCCTTAAGCCCTTTCAATAGGGCTTATTTTAATTTATAATAAACATAGAGGGGGTAGGCTTATATGAATAAGAGAAGATTAGGTAAAACAAACATAATGGTCTCTGAAGTTGGTTTTGGAGGAATTCCTATTCAAAGAATAACCCAAAGAGAAGCAGAGAAAGTTATAAAATTTGCTGTTGAAGGTGGTATAAACTTTATAGATACAGCAAGAGGATATGGAGTTAGTGAAGAATACATAGGCAATGCACTTTTAGGAATAAGAGAAAAAGTTTATATTGCAACAAAATCAATGGCAAGAACTAAGGATGCAATGAAGGAGGATATTGAAAGGAGCCTTAAAAATTTAAGGACAGACTACATAGACCTTTATCAGCTTCATAACGTAAAGGATGAAGAAACCCTAAAGCAAGTAATGACGGAGGGTGGAGCCCTTGAGGCACTACTTGAAGCTAAAAGGAATAGGAAGATATTACACATTGGTATAACCTCCCATAGCCTTGATTTATTAAAAAAGATATTAGAGTATGATGTATTTGAAACTATTATGTACCCCTACAACATAGTAGAGGACCAAGCAGAGGAGTTATTCGAAGAGGCAAACAGAAGGGATATAGGAGTAATAGCAATGAAGCCTTTAGCAGGTGGGGCATTTGAGGATGGTGAACTTGCAATATCCTATATACTAAACAACAAAAATATATCAACTGTTATACCAGGTATGGATAGCATTGAACATGTAAAACAAAATATATCAGCTGTAGATATAGAATTTAATGATGAAATGATGAAAAAGTGTAAGGAAATAAAGGAAAAATATACTCAAAGCTTTTGCAGAAGATGTGGATATTGTATGCCCTGTCCTCAAGGAATAGATATACCTTTCTCCTTTATTTTGAAGGGTTATTATGATAGATATGATTTAAAGGATTGGGCAACAGAAAGATATACCGCAATGAAAAAACACGCCTCTGACTGCATAAAGTGTGGTTTATGTGAAACAAAGTGTCCATATAATTTAAAAATAAGGGATATGCTAAGAGAGGTAGTTGAAAGTTTTGGATTTTGATGTATAATAATAAGATTAATTGTAAATAATTAAAATAGAAAATTAGCGGGGGCTTAATTCTACACCATTTCACACCTTCAAGGTGTGTTTTTTTTATAGTATAATGTTGTATTGGTATCAAAAATATAAAGGATAGGTGATGAAGTTGAAGAATATACCTGTTGAAAAGAACAAGGATTATATAGTTAATATCACAGGAATGGGATTTCAGGGAGAAGGAGTAGGAAGAGTTGAAGATTATACACTTTTTATTGAAGGTGCAATAGAGGGAGAAGAAGTAAAGGTAAAGGCTGTGAAGACACAAAAAAACTTTGGGTTTGGTAAACTTTTAGAGGTTATTAAACCATCAGAATACAGAACTACTCCAATATGTCCTGTATATAAAAGATGTGGAGGATGCCAGATACAGCATCTAACCTATGAAGGACAGCTAAACTTTAAGAAAAACAGAGTGAAGGACTGCATTGAAAGGATAGGAAAATTAGAGGGAGTTACTATACATAATACATTGGGTATGAAAAATCCATATAGATATAGAAACAAGGTACAGCTACCTGTTGGTGAAAAAGATGGAGAGGTTGTTATTGGTTTCTTTGCTCCAAGAACCCACGTCATAATAGATATTGAAACTTGCTATATACAGGATGAAGTAGCAGATAAGGTTATTAGAATCACTAAAGATTGGATAAAAGAATATAAGGTAGAACCATACAATGAGCAAACAAAAGATGGACTAATAAGGCACATAATGGTAAGACAAGGCTTTAAAACGGGTGATGTGATGGTGGTTCTTGTTTCAAGAAAAAAACAAGTTCCATATTTAGATGAGTTTGTTGAAATGATAAGAAAAAACATAGAAAACATAAAGAGCATTGTTTTAAATATAAATCCAAAGGATACAAACGTTATATTAGGCGAAGAGTGTATAACACTTTATGGGCAGGATTATATAACTGATTATATAGGAGAGTTTAGGTTTAATATTTCTCCTCTTTCCTTCTTTCAAGTAAATCCTGTTCAAACAGAGGTTTTATATAACAAGGCACTCGAATATGCGAATTTAACTGGTGAAGAAGTAGTTTTTGATGCCTACTGCGGTACAGGTACAATTTCATTATTTTTAGCCAAGAAGGCTAAAAAGGTATATGGTGTTGAAATTGTGCCACAGGCAATAGAAAATGCTTGGGAAAATGCAAAACAAAATAATGTGGGAAATGTTGAATTTATTGTTGGTGAGTCAGAAAATGTAATTCCTAAACTAATAGAAGAGGGAATTAAAGCAGATGTAATTGTAGTTGACCCACCAAGAAAGGGGTGCGAAAAGACTCTTCTTGAGGCTATAGCAAAGAGTAATCCTAAGAGGATTGTTTATGTTTCCTGTGATCCTGCAACGCTTGCAAGGGATTTAGCAATCCTAAATGATTTTGAATATAAGACAAAGGAAGTTCAACCAGTTGATATGTTTCCACAAACTGCACACGTGGAGTGTGTAGCGTTGATAGAGAAGAAATAGCTTAAAATAAAGAATCAGGGGCAATTTGCCCCTTTTTTTACATTTGTTTTATGTCTCTTCTGTTTTTTTTTATATGTAAGTACTCAAATCTTTTGGCAAGGAAGTATAATATATATAAATGTATTTTATTGGAGGTGATACTTTGGCAAAACACGAATTTGGAATAATAGATGCTTTTGAAGAAAACAAATGGTATAGTAATTACGAACCTGAAAAATATAATTGTGTTTCTGTCGATGATGATTTAGTTTGCGAATTAATTATAAAATATAATGAAGAATTAATGGAACTAAAGACATATTTTCAAGTTAAAACCCAGCAAGGTACAGGATTAGATTATTGTGGTGTAACGCTTATCCCTCCAGAATCCCTCAAACAGTTTAGGGATATCATTATGAAGGCAAATAATTACTTCATAGCAAAAGAACTTGAACTTCTCACTGAAAAAATTACCGAGGCTATAATAAAAAATAAGTATTTAATTCACTATGGAATATAAAGGCTTTTTGTTTTGTAGCGTAAATATACTGGTGTTAAGGGTAAATTGATAAAAAAATATATTAGAAAAAGAAGGAAAATAAGTGAGTATATAGAATTAGATAGATATATAAAGACTATTTTTGTGTTTCAAGTTTAATTTTGAATTTCAATTGGAGTGTTTTAAAATTTTATTTTTATTTGCAAGAGAGTATTTTAAAATAAAAATTTATGAATAATTAAGAATGAATTCTATAGAATCTAAATATTCTTGCGTTAGATGACAAAGTAAGAACAGCAGCCTACTGCAGAGTATTAACAGACAAATTAGAAAAGTTATCAAACTATGAAGTACAGGTAGCTTATTATACATCCTATATAACAAATCATCCAGATTAAGAATTTGTTTGAAATTTGAAGGACTAATTATATTAGAAATAATTGGGGGCAATAAATTAGAGAAATAATAATCAAATATGCAATTCGTATATTTTAAAGATATGAAACTAATGGTATAATTAATTGGGGGTTGAAAGAAGAATATAGTAATATAACTAAATTTTAACATTAGATTTTCGTTGTTTAAGATGACAGGAATATAGTATTGAGAAAACAAAATCCGATGAATCTAAAGAGTTTTTTTATAATAGATAATGCAAAAATTGATAATTATTAAAAAATAAAATTACTAAATTTATAAATTTATTGCGATTATAAACAATTGAAATTTTACAGTCTATGCTTTTGAGAGAAAAAATGATAAATTAAAGATTTATTAATAGAAGTTATTGTAAATGGTATAAAGAAAAAATTAAGTTTATGAAAAATGTATAAATGGGTGGGGTAAAATGAGAAAAGATATTTTAATTATATATGCTATATTGGGAGTATATGGATATTATAGATTCCTTATAATATTACTTAGTCTAAGAAAATTAAAAAGTAATTCAAACAATTTAAAGAATAATCTTTTTAATAAAGTTTGTTGTATGGATTTATTAATTGGTTTTGTACTAATTTGTATATTATTAAAATATTTTACGATAGATGAACGTGAACCTGTATTTATTATTATGCTCTTTTCTATTTCATTAATATTAAGTGGTTTGCGTATTATATTTAATATTTCTCCTAAAAAGGTTGTCTATAGAAAAATTTATAATTATGTCGCGAATTCATATATAATTATTTCAGCGTGGATGATAGGTGAAGTGTTAAATAACTATAATATATTAATGGCATTTGAATTAAGTACAGGATTTTTTTTATTAACTTTTTTTACTATTTATTATATAAACTATTTGCATTAAATATTGTAATTGAGGAGTTGATAAGATGAATGTAGTCGAGGTTAAAAATCTGCAAAAGACTATAAATGGCAGAGAGGTTTTAAGAGATATAAATTTGTTTGTTAAACAAAATGAAATATATGGTTTGTTAGGAAAGAATGGTGCGGGTAAAACAACAACAATAAGATCTATACTTGGCTTAATAAAGAAAGATTATGGATATATAAAAATTTTTGGTGAAGAAGTTGAAAAGATAGATTATAAAAGAGTTGGAGTTATGTTTGATTATGAAACTTTTAACATTGATTGGACTATTGAAGATAATTTGAAATCTATGTGTTACATATATGGTGCAGATGAACAAGATATATTTTCATATATTGATTTATTGCAAATCAATAAAGTAGATTTAAAGAAAAAATTCAGGCATTTATCAAAAGGTATGAAGAGGAAGGTTTCATTAATAAGTGTTCTTCTTCCAAATCCAGATTTACTAATACTTGATGAGCCGACATCAGGATTAGATCCAGAAATGCAAATAGTAGTGAGAAATTTTATTTTGCAGCTAAAAAAGAAAGGAAAAACAATAATATTTAGTTCACATAATTTACAAGAAACGCAAAAAGTATGTGATAAAGTATCTATAGTTAATGAAGGTGAAACATTAGTTGAATTTCCCATACAGAAAAATTATTACATAGTAAAAGGAGAATTTACAGGGTTAGATATGTATAAAATTAAAAATACTGATTTTTATATTATGGGAGATGAATTAATAAAAAATTTTGGTATTAGTGATTATAAAGTAGTTGAGAGTTTAGAAGAAATATATATGTTAGCAGCAGGAGGAGATGTTGTATATGGTAAATAAGATAAAATTTATTAAGTTAGAGTTGAAAAATTTAATAAAATCAATGTTTATTTCATTAGTTTTAATCAATGTAATTTTATTTATGTTATTGTTAAATTTAAATGATTTTTTTGCAACATTAAAAAATATGAGGGATTTATCACAATTATATGTTTTAGTTTTATTAATTTCAATTTCATACTCAATTATATTCATATCAACTATAAATTTAGAAAAAGAAAAGTTATATAATTTATATCATAGATATTTCGTAATTCCGATAAAATCTCCGTATAATTTAATTATAAAAATAATTCCTCTTGTTATTATTGATTTAGTATTACTGATTTTTTGGGGGGTTATTTTATTTTTAATGTATAGTCCAGTTAAATTACAAATATATTTACTATATTTGTTATTATCAATTATTTTTATAATCGGAGGTATTTTAACATTTTTTTATTTTAATTTAACTATAAGCAATTCAAGTATATTACACGCTATTAAATTTATTTTGATATTTGCTTTTGCATATATTCCTAAATTCTTAATAACTAAAAATATATCAATACAACTTTTGTTTGGATTGATTTTATTTTTAATTATTGCAATATTTTTTGTTGGAATATTTTTAGTTAACAAACTTAGTTCAGAAAAGGTCTTGTTGCAATAAAATTTTAAAATTCAATCTTCCTTTCAAAAAGGCATACTTATAAAGGTGGTTCAACCTTTGTATTATAAACTTATGTATAATATTTTGGTTATGAATGGATTATTAGTGAACAAACGCATTAATAATGCAAAAAATTCACATTAAGAAAATTTAAGATGTTTAAATGAGCGTTTTTAAAATTAATAAATTAAGTTTTTTATATTAAGAAATCAATAAAATAAGGTGTTACTATGAACAGAAGAACAATTAAAATATTTGTTATTTTAATTATATCATTACTTGTATTACTGATAGTGCAATTTAAACCCTTACTTAATTATATTAATAATATAATTATATATAAAGAAACTCGTATTAATTTGTATAATAAAAAAACTATTTTTAAAGCTACATCTCCAGCAAGTTTTCACGGTGATGGGATAGATTATTATGTATTTCAACTTGAAAAAGCAGATGTTGATTTAATATTAAGTGATAAAATAAAAAAATCTAAATGGAATAGATTACCTATAGATAAAGATATATATACTGTTATTGATAAGCAACTTACTTATGATATTGAATTAACAAATTTGCTTAAAAACACAAGCTATAGCCCAATACCAAATGTTAAAAATGGGTATTATTTATTTTTATATAAAAATTATACCAAAGATTATTACTTTAATTTTAAGTTGTATATATTGGATGCAGATAATCTTTTACTTTACTTGATTAAATATGACTCTTAATTTTTATAAATTAGATAGGCAATAAAAAAATTATACTAAAATTATTGGTGGCCATATCATTTTCAAAAAAATTATTTAAGTGATATGGCTAATTGTTTTTAAAGAATGACAAAAAATGTTTTTCGAATTCATTGAATAAAATACCATAAATTGGTATAATAAAGTTATGAATGCTAACAATAGAATTGATTAAGGGGGAGTGGATGTGGGTTTTGAATTCTATGCATTTGATGTGTTATTTTTATTTTTCCCAATTATAATATTTACAGTGATTATTTTTATTATGTTTATAAATATAAAGGAATATAATAGGAACAAGTCTTCTCCTATTTTGTCAGAAAGAGTTAGGGTTATTACAAAAAGAACTGAAATTAGTGCTACTATGCATACAAACCCGGATATACATCATATAGCCCATACAGATTATTATATTACTTTTGAAAATGAGTCGGGTCAAAGATTTCAGCTCAAGGTAGGGCCAACAGATTATGGTTTGATATCTGAGGGAGACTATGGGATAGTAACCTATCAAGGTAAATGGTTTAAGAAGTTTGAGAGGCTATATAATTACTAAACTAATTTAAAAATTTTCCTACATATTTGGAGGGGTTGTAATGCCATTTGAAATTATACGAAACGATATAACTAAAGTATGTGTTGATGCTATTGTAAATGCAGCAAATCCATCATTGCTTGGTGGGGGTGGGGTGGATGGAGCAATTCATAAAGCTGCTGGACCTGAATTACTTGAGGAATGTAAAACATTAGGCGGGTGCAAGGTTGGACAAGCAAAAATTACAAAAGGATATAACTTACCTGCAAAATATGTAATTCATACAGTTGGACCAGTTTGGACTGGAGGAGATAATAACGAGGAAAAGCTTCTTTCGGATTGCTATAAAAATTCACTTAAATTGGCAAAAGAATATAATCTTGAGAGTATAGCTTTTCCTTTAATTTCAGCTGGTGCTTATGGTTTTCCTAAAGATAAAGCCTTTAAAATTGCAATTACAGAAATTGAGAATTTTCTTTTAAAAAATGATATGTTGGTTTACTTAGTGATATATGACAGAGATGCATTTTTAATTTCTAAGAAATTGTTTACAACGATAAAACAATATATAGATGATAAATATATACAAGAACATCAATTATATAGAAGGACTAATAAATTCAGATCAGTATCAAATTATTTATATGAAGAAGATTTAATTCCACAGGAAAGAAGTATTTACATTCCAACAAAAAAACGTAACCTTGATGATGTAGTAAATCAAATAGATGAGACATTTTCACAAGCACTTATTCGTTTAATTGATGAAAAGGGTATGAATGATGTTGAAGTTTATAAAAGAGCAAATGTAGATCGTAGGTTGTTTTCTAAAATTCGTAATGATATATATTATCAACCAAGTAAAAATACAGCAATTGCCTTTGCAATAGCATTAAAGCTAAACCTTGATGAAACAAAAGATTTATTAGCAAAGGCAGGGTATGCACTTTCCCATAGTAGTAAATTTGACTTAATTATTGAATATTTTATTGAAGAAGGTAATTATAATATCTATGAAATAAATGAAGTTTTATTTGCATTTGGACAAAAACTATTAGTTGGGTAATTGTTATTAATTTGAATGTGATAATATAAAAATTATAGATATAAAATTTGTCGCCTTTTAAGCGACCTATATCAAATATTATAGTGCTATCATAAAAATAATAAAAAGAAAGGGAGGATAGCACTATGAAAAAGGGGTTAACTGAATTAGTTTTTATACTTGATAGAAGTGGCTCAATGTGTGGACTTGAAGGAGATACTATTGGAGGATTTAACTCAATTTTAGCAAAGCAAAAAAAAGAAGAAGGAGAGGCTGTAATAACTACAGTATTATTTGATGATAAATATGAATTGCTGCATAATGGTGTTAATATAAAAGATGTAATTCCTATAACAGATAAGGAATACTATGTAAGGGGAACAACAGCACTGTTAGATGCTATAGGGAGAACTATAAATAAAGTTGTAAATGAACAGAAAAACAAATCAGAGGACGAGCGTGCTGAACACGTTTTATTTGTGATTATAACAGATGGAATGGAAAATGCCAGCCAAGAGTATACCTTTGACAAAGTTAGACAAATGATAGAATATCAAAAAACTAATTATGGTTGGGAATTTATATTTCTTGGTGCAAATATTGATGCTATTTCTACTGCAGCACGTTTTGGAATTGGGCAAGATAGAGCAGCAAATTATAATGCAGATAAAGAAGGAGTATTACTTAATTATCAGGTGATTAATGAAACAGTTAGTTGTTTACGTACGAGTCACAAAATCGCAGATAATTGGAAAGAACGTATAGAAAAAGATTTTAAGAGGAGAAGAAAATAAAAACAAATTTTAAAGATAGGCCATATCACACATATAACTTATGTAAAGTGATATGGCTTATCTTTTAAAAGTTGAGTTATATTATTAATAAAAGTATGGTTTAAATTTGATTGTTATAAAAGGATTATTTGAAAAAAATACAATTTTATTATAAAATAAACTTCGAGTAAAACTCATTATTTAAATTATATTTAGTAGAGCTATTGAGACTTTATAGAGTTAAAATAAAGTTAATTTAAGTTATGCAGTAATGCTCAAAAATTAATATTTTGGAGGAACAATATGTATAACTATGTTATTGTAGGTGCAGGATTTGCAGGATGTGTATTGGCAGAAAGGATAGCAAATGTTTTAAACAAAAAGGTTTTAATAATTGAAAAGAGAAATCACATTGGAGGAAACGCTTATGATTATTTTAATGAGGATGGAATTTTAGTACATAAATACGGTCCTCATATTTTCCACACAAATAATAAGGAAGTTTGGGATTATCTTTCAAAGTTTACTGAATGGTATTATTACCAACACAGGGTATTGGCCTATGTTGATGGACAAACTGTTCCAATGCCTATTAATTTAGATACAATAAATATGCTATATAATTCTAATTTCACACCAGATGAGTTAAAAGATTTTTTTGAAAAAATAAGAGATAAAAAGGAAGAAATATTTAATTCAGAAGATATGGTTATTAGTAAAGTCGGAAAAGAACTTTATGAAAAGTTTTTTAAAGGATATACAAAGAAACAATGGGACTTATATCCATCACAATTAGAGCCAGAGGTTACCGCAAGAATACCAATTAGAACTAATAAGGATGGTAGATATTTTACAGATAGATATCAAGGTATGCCAAAGTATGGTTATACCAAAATGTTTGAGCGTATGTTAAACAGTTCAAATATACATATAATGTTAAATGCGGACTATAAAGATGTTATAAGCAATATAAAATATGAAAAATTGATTTATACAGGTCCAATTGATTATTATTTTGATTATAAATATGGCAAACTCCCATACAGGTCATTAAAGTTTGAATTTGAAACCTTAGATTGTGAAAAATATCAAGAGGTTGGAACTGTAAACTATCCAAATGATTACGACTTTACAAGAATAACTGAATTTAAACATTTGACAGGTCAAAGGCATTATAAAACAACAATTGTAAGAGAATTTTCTACATCAGAGGGTGAACCGTATTACCCAATTCCTCAAAAGAAAAATATTGAACAATACAAACTCTATGAAGAAGAGGCAAAAAAATTAGATAATGTATATTTTATTGGACGCCTTGCTAATTATAAATATTTTAATATGGATAAGGTAGTAGAGGAGGCTCTAAATCTCTTTAATAAAAGCATAAAATAAGTTGCTTGAGTTTTAAATTTGATTTTTTGTAGTTAAATTTTACAAATTCATAATATTTATGGGTTAAAAATTTAGATTAGATTAAAAATACTGTATATATATTGACTGCATAAAAAATAAATGATTATACTTAAAAAGTAAATGTTCTAAATCAATAGAACTTTAGCAATAAACTCTTAAAGGAGTAAGGTTGAATAATATGAGAAGGATTAGAAGAATATATGACTTTATACCCCGATATGCTGTAATTCCGTTACTTTTATGCGTAGTAATTAATTTTTCAGTATATTCTGGAGCACGGTTGTTTTATAAAAACAGGGTATTTCACGATTTGACAACCAATTTAGATAATATGATCCCAGTAGTACCGATATTTATAATTTTTTACTTAGGAAGCTATCTGTTTTGGATTTTCAACTATATATTAATAAGTCGAATAAGCGAAGAAAATTGCTATCGACTTGCAATATCAGATATATTAGGTAAATTAATCTGTTTTATTATATATATTACATTTCCTACAACAAATATAAGACCTAATATTACTTCATCTAATATTTTTGTGGACATGCTTAAATTTGTATATAATGTAGATGCGGCTAATAATCTTTTTCCATCAATACATGTTTTAGTTAGCTGGTATTGTTTTATTGGCATTAGAAATAATAAAACAATTCCTGCTTGGTATAGGTATTTTTCTTTGTTTATGGCTATAATGATAAGTATATCAACTTTAACTACAAAGCAGCACGTTATAGCAGATGTTATTGCAGGATTAGTGTTAGCTGAAGTAACCTGGAAGCTTTCTTTACAGCTACAACTTTACAGAGCAAAAAAATTAGTAAATCAGGAGGTATAAATGAAGGTTTTAACTATAGCAATTCCTTGCTACAATTCAGCATCTTATATGGAGAGAGCAATAGAATCACTACTTGTGGGAAGTGATGATATTGAAATTTTAATTATTAATGATGGGTCTAAGGATAATACAGCAATAATTGCTGACGAATATGAGAAAAAGTATCCAAATATAATACGTGCAATACACAAAAAAAATGGTGGACACGGCGATGTTGTAAACACAGGATTAAAATATGCAACAGGAATGTATTATAAAGTTTTAGATAGCGATGACTGGTTTGATAAAAAAAGTTTTATCAAAGTGTTAGATGTTTTAAGAAGTATGGCTAATAAACCTGAGCCAATTGATATGCTAATTACAAATTATGTATATGAAAAGGTAAGTATAGGAAAATCAAAAAGCATTAACTATAAAAGTGCTATGCCGGAGGAAAGAATTTTTACTTGGGATGATATAGGAGCTTTCAAAATAAGCCAGAATATATTAATGCATTCTGTTATTTATCGTACAAAGATTTTAAGAAATTGTAATTTAGAGCTTCCGAAACATACATTTTATGTTGATAATATTTTTGTGTTTAAACCATTACCTTATGTAAAAACAATGTATTATATAAATGTTGACCTTTATAGATACTTTATTGGAAGAGAAGATCAGTCAGTTAATGAAAAAATAATGATAGGACGTATAGATCAACAGATAAAGGTTACAAAGATAATGATTGATCTATACGATCCTACGCAAATAGAGAGCAAAAAGCTTCGTAAATATATGACTCAATATTTAACTATGATGATGACAGTGAGTACAGTGCTCCTTTTAAAATCCAATACAGTAGAAAACTTAAATAAGAAGGATGAGTTATGGAATTATTTACGTTCTAAAAATAAAAACTTATATGAAGAAGTAAATAAAACGTTGTTAGGCAAGCTAATGCAAATGGATACTTTTATAGGAAAAAAGATAATATTATCAGGTTATTCTTTATCAAGAAAAATTTACGCATTTAATTAATGATTTATATTTGTGATAGAACAAAGAATTATTTTGAAAAAAGGACAGGTATGAATAATACTTGTCCTTTTTTATAATTGATATATCACTAATGTTATAAAAGAGTATATGTGCTTACCTGTAATCTTTATTTAATGATTGTAACAATCAATAAAATTTTTGAAAAATTTATTGATTAAAAATATTCTGTATATTAAAATAAAACTGAAAATATTGAGTATTTCAGTTTTATTGAAGGGAGTTTTAAAAATGAATAAACCGGTTTTATCCTCTCATTTTCAATCAAGAACGCCATCAGATATAAGATTAGCACAAATGAAATATGAAGAGCGTAAAGTTAAGCCGCAAGCTGTTATAAATGTAGGTATAGGAAATGTATCACTTCCAACTAATCCAGCTATGATGAAGAGAATGTTCTCACTTGATGCAGCTGAAAGTCCATTTTCAAAAGGGGTTATAAGATATTCAACAACAGCTGGTTTTAAAGAATGCCAAGATGCATTTAAAAATATTTTAAAATGTGAAGGTTTTGATACAAGTAATCTTTATGTTCAAATAACCGATGGTGGTTCAGCTGCTATGGAAATACTTTTATTAGGGGTATGTGGTCCTGCAGGTTCAGATGAGAGACCTCTTTTAATGATTGATCCAGCATATACAAATTATATTTCCTTTGCTGAAAGAATAGGCAGAAGGATTGTTACAGTTAAACGTAAATTAAATGAAAAAGGGAAATTCAGCCTTCCTGAAATAGATAAAATTGAAGAAATGATAAAGAGGTATAATCCAGGAGCACTTCTTGTCATACCATATGACAACCCAACAGGACAGTTATACGATTACGAAACACTTATTGAACTTGCAAAACTATGTGTTAAATATAATATGTGGATGGTAAGCGATGAGGCATATCGTGAACTTTATTATACAGATGATACAAGATTAGTAAGTATATGGGGAATCACAGATGAAGATGTTCCTGGAATTGAAGGTAGAAGGATAAGTATAGAGACTGCTTCAAAGGTATGGAATGCCTGTGGCTTAAGAATAGGTGCATTAATAACAGATAATGCAGAATTTAATAATCGTGCTGTAGCAGAATATACAGCAAACCTTTGTGCAAATGTATTAGGACAATACATATTTGGAGCACTTGCCCACGAATCAAAGGAACAAATTTTGGATTGGTGTAAAAACTTGAGAAACTATTATAAAGAACAGATTATGACAGTATACAACGGTCTTAAAAAATTAGAACCTAACTTAATTGTTTCAAGCCCTGATGCTTCAATATACTTGGTTATAGATGTTAGAAATGTAGTAAAACCAGGATTTGATTCAATTGATTTTGTTCTTTACTGTGCAGAAAAGGGTGTGGTTGAAATAGACGGTGTTGAAACAACATTATTAGTAGCACCGATGAAGGGTTTCTACAATGTTGAGGAGGGTGAATACAACCCTGGAGCTACACAATTTAGAATTTCTTTCGTAGAGTCACCAGATAAAATGGCAAAGGTTCCTGAACTATTTGTAAAGCTACTAAAACAATATGAGTCACAACGATGATTTTATTAGGTAGACATATTATTTATATATTGTATTAATTTTAATATTGATAGCTGATACAGGCATTTTCTTTAAATGTCTGTATTTTTATTTAGATTTTAAAGAGAAATTATTTGGAATATATAATTCTATATTTAATTTCAGAATATTCAATATTGACTATGGAGTGGGTAGGTTTTATAATATACCCATAGGGGGTATATTATAAACTGAAAAATTATAATAATAATTTTATACTTAAATAAATTAATAGGTTTATAAATAATTTAATAATCCTATCAAAAAATAAATCTATCCGAAATTAGTAAATAATATATGTTGAGGTGATTATTATGGAAAAAATAGTTATAATAGGTGGTGTAGCAGCAGGTGCAACAGCAGCAGCAAAAGCAAGAAGACTTTCGGCTGATGCTAAAATTACTATCCTTGAAGCAGGGCCTGATATTTCATTTGCGAATTGTGGGCTTCCTTATTATATAGGTGGAGATATAAAAAACAGATCAAAACTTATACTACAAAGTCCAGAAAGTTTTTACGAACAATATCAGGTAGATGTTCATGTAAATACAAAAGCTATAGAAATAGATAGACAAAATAAAATTGTATATGCTGTTAATACTGTTACAGGTCAAAAGATGGCGTTTGAGTATACAAAATTGATTTTAGCTCAGGGTGGTAAGCCTATTGCTCCTCCAATTCCTGGTGCAGAACAAGATCATGTTTTTCAACTTTGGACACTTGAAGATATGGATAAAATACATTCATTTATAGAAAATAAAAAACCCAAAACAGCTGTTGTTGTAGGTGGTGGGTTTATAGGACTTGAAATGACAGAAGCATTAGTAAAAAGAGGAATAAAGGTTTCAGTAGTGGAAATGATGCCTCACGTGATGAGTATAATGGAAGCAGAAATAGCAGGTTTTATTCAGCAAGAAATGTTGTCATATGGGGTAAATATACTAACAGGTAAAGCTGTATCTGAGATAGGTAAAAACAGCGTAACACTTAAAGATGGCATAAAAGTGGATGCAGATATGGTATTATTATCAATTGGTGTTAGACCTACATTACAACTTGCACAAGAAGCAGGTCTTGCTATAGGTGATGCAGGAGGACTTTTAGTTGATTCAACATTAAAGACAAGTGATGACAATATTTATGCAGCAGGCGATATGATTGAATTTGAACACAGAGTTCTTGGTAAGAAGGTTCGTATTCCTCTGGCGGGCCCTGCTAATCGTCAAGGAAGAATTGCAGCTGAGAATGCTCTTGGTAAAAAACATGAGTATAAAGGCCCTATTGGTACATCAATAGTAAGGGTTTTTGATGCAGTTGCAGGAATTACAGGGCTTTCATTAAAAGCTGCAAGGTCTGCAGGATTTAATGCAGATGCAATTGTAGTTCATAAGGAACACCATACTTCTTATTACCCTGGATCAGAATTAGTTACAGTGCTTATTGTTTATGATAAAGATACTGGATTAATATTAGGAGGCCAAACAGCTGGTTATGCAGGAGCAGATAGAAGGTTAGATGTTTTAGCAACTGCTGTGGCATCAAAACTTACTGTTTATGACCTTGCTGATATAGATTTTGCATACTCACCACCATTAGGAACTGCAAATGATGCTATTAATATGGCAGCCTTTGTAGCTGAGAATAGAATTTCAGGTTATTCGCCTTCATTAACTGTTTCTGAAATTGATGATTTTTTAAATGGAAAAGATGCGTTGTGGATTGATGTTAGAGATGTATTTGCATTTGAAAAATCACATGTAGAGGGTGCAGTAAATGTACCACTTGAAATGATAGCAACTGTTCTAAACAGAATTGCAAAAGATCAATTAATATTAATTTATGATCAAACAGGAAAGAAAGGACATCAAGCAGTACGTACTTTTATTGGGGCAGGATTTACAAATGTGTATAATGTAAGTGGTGGATTTGAAAGTCTTTCACGTTATGTAAGGGCAATTAATCCAATAAATTTCCAAATTAATTTACCTTCACCAGAAGTCAAAAAAATAGGAGAAAAGAATACTGAAGATAAGAAGAATGTTGCAACAGAAGAAATAAAGAAGGAACAGTCTAATGAACCTTTAATTGTTGATGTTCGAACAGAAGAAGAATTTGAGTATGGAGCATTTCCAGGGGCTATAAATATACCTTTAGATGAATTAGAATATAGAATAGATGAATTAGGAAATAAGGACAGAAAAATAATTTTATATTGTGCGTCAGGAGCAAGAAGTGCTTATGCTGTCCAAATTCTTAGAGCTTATGGTTTTACAAATCTTGAAAATGGTGGCGGATTAACAAGAATGATGGCACGCTTAAGAAATAAATAAAAATAATAGGTAATAGGCAAATTGATTGCTTGAACTCTTAGTTTTTGATGATATAATTGTATTGTAAGCAAATATAAAGGGATATATTATTTTGTTAAATTTTGGGGGTAAAAATGAAATTTCAAATTACAAATGAAAATATTCAAAAATATAATGGAATAACTAAACTAGAATTTCCAAAGTATACAACACAATTAATTAACTTAGCAAATCAAAATGCACAGGGAACTAGACCAAAAGTTGTTGGTCAACTATCTGAATTGTTTCAAGAATTTCAAAAACAGACAAATGATATTTCTATTAAAAATTGGGAAAGTTGGTATTTGGATAAATATCCTAATGCAATTGAAGAAGCAACAATAAAAATTTATGAACAGATAGAGAACTTTAAAAAAGCTATAGAATTGATAGATAAAAATTTAGTGGAAAAATGGGTTCGAGATCTTGTTATTAATAAAACGTATAATGGTTTATATGTTCAACAAGCAATTTTAGCAGCATTTGCTGAAAAGACAGGCCAAGATTTTAGATTAGCTACACCTTATGAAGAATCACAAGGTATTGATGGTTTTGTAGGAGAAACACCTTATTCTATTAAACCTGATTCATATAAAACAATGGGACATTTGTCAGAAACAATTAATGTAAAAATGATTTATTATTCAAAAACTAAAACAGGTTTGTATGTTGAAGTGGAGAAATAGCTGTCAAATTAACTTTTATATTAGAATACAAACAAATATCAGATCAATCTAAAATTGTTTTTACAAATCCATTAGTAATAGATCAAATAAAAAACATGTCGCTTAAGACATGTTTTTTTATTTATATTTAGTTAAACATATAAAAAATTAAAGTAAATAACTCAAACAAAATACTGTATGTTGCAATGGGGTAAATTATTAGTTATTATAGTGATGTTGTGAATATTACTTTATAAGATTAAATTAGCTTAGTTAAGCACAAGAAAGGATGAACCTAATGAGCACATTCCATAAATTATATTTTAAAAATTCATCAGATATGTCAGAAATCCCTTCTAATTCAATAGATTTAGTTGTAACATCGCCACCATATCCAATGATTGAAATGTGGGATGAGCTATTTTTTGAAGACAAAAATGTCAAACAGGCCTTTGAAAAAGGTGATGGCAGAAGTGCATTTGAATTTATGCATCAAAATCTTGATAAAGTTTGGGTGGAATTAAGTAGAGTTGTAAAAAGTGGAGGAATTGTTTGTATAAATATAGGAGATGCAACTAGAACAATAAATAATAATTTTGAAATTTATATGAATCATTCCAGAATAATAGCCACAATGAATAAATTAGGTTTTAAATCTTTACCGTCTATAATATGGAGAAAACAAACAAATGCACCAAACAAATTTATGGGGTCTGGTATGTTACCAGCAGGTGCATATGTTACATTAGAACATGAATATATATTAATTTTTAGAAAAGATAAAAAAAGAGAGTTTAAAACGCAGATTGAAAAGAAGATTAGGCAAGAAAGCGCTTATTTTTGGGAGGAACGTAATATATGGTTTTCTGATTTGTGGGATTTTAAAGGAGTTAATCAAAATTTAAAGGGAAATTCACGTTCAAGAAGTGCTGCTTATCCATATGAATTAGCCTATAGATTAATAAATATGTATTCTATTAAAGGAGATACTATCTTAGATCCTTTTTTAGGTACAGGTACAACTACTATAGCAGCGATGGCTTGTCAAAGGAATAGCATTGGTTATGAGATTGATAAAAATCTTTTAGAAATTATTGAAGAAAATGTATGGAAATCTATATCTTCGGCCAATAAGAGAACTCTTCAACGTATTAAGGATCATGACTATTTTATAAAAAATTACGAAAAGCCCATAAAACATTTTAATCAAAATTTAAAAATGCCAGTTATAACAAGTCAAGAAACAAATATTAAATTTAGTCTAATTGATAAAATTGAAAAAAATAATGATTATAATTATACTTGCTACTATAAAGATGTAATATCAGATGAAGATTTTTAAAATAGAGGAGGACAAGAGATGAAGATTTCAAAGAAGGATGCGTTGATGTGGTTTGAATTTTTTGCACAACTACCAGAGGATGAGGAGTTAAGTCCAAAGCAAGAAGAGATTGTTTATGCCACTTTTGCACAAATTGAAGCAGTAGTTGAACATAGAAATACTATGTTAATGTCTCAAATTAAAAATTTAAAAACATTAGAAAACAGAACTTATTTTGTTGGAAATGAAGATAAATTTCCTAAAGGTTGTCGTTCTTGTTTACTGGGCAATGGTTTGGGTGCTATTAGGAAAACAAACAAGTGTAATTTAGATTGTAAGTTTTGCTATAACTATGGACAGTTAGAAGATATGCCTCCAGTTGGAGAAGGTTTATGGGAAATTGGAGGAACAAAGTTTTATGAAAGGGATATAGATCTACTTTTATCAATACAAAATAAACCTACTGGTGTTGCATATGTATATTTAGAACCATTTATGGAAATTGAAAAATATTATTCTGTAATAAAAAAATTTAGTGAAGCTAAAATCCATCAACATATGTACACAAATGGTACTTTGGCAACAGAGGAGACATTAAAGGCATTAGGTGAAGCTGGACTTAATGAGATACGCTTTAATTTAGGTGCTACTAACTGTTCAGACAAGGTTATAGAAAATATAGGTATAGCGAAACAGTATATTGAAAGAGTAGGTATTGAAACACCAATGACACCAGAGTTTTTTGAATCATTTTTAAAGAAAAAACAGGCTATATTAGATACAAAACTTGATTTTATAAACTGTGCAGAACTTCATTTAAATGAAAATAACATATACAATTATTATGGAGAAAATATGTATATATCAAGAGGTGGTTATATTTCACCAATTTGGAGTAGGGAGCTTACTCTTAAACTAATGAAAATTGCTGAAGAAGAAAACTGGGATTTAGTAATTCACGATTGTTCAAATTATACAAAGTTTGCAAGAGGTTTAAATTTAGGCAGCAAAGAGGGAAAGTGGTTTGGAGCAAGTAATTATGCTTGTGAGTTTTCAAGAATTCCATATGATGTATTTTTACCTATTTTGCAAGATGATAATTTTAAATTCATAAGTGAAGAAGATTTACCATATGGATACAGGCCAGGGGAATTATTTTTCTAAAATATTGACACCTATGTCAACCTAAAGTAAAAACTTTGATTTTTAAATAAATTTAAATCACCACTTTGGACGTGAATTTTTACCAATAGGTAAGCCAATGGGAATATTCAAAAAATAGTATATACAAAAATATGAAAGAAAAAGGGTCTTCTACAAATGAAGGTAGAGGACTCTTTTTCTTTCATAATAAATAAAGACTATTTACATTTAGATTTGATTATTGTATAAATATTTATTGTAATAATCTATAATGAAGAGTAATAATATGTTATAATACTTTTAAAAAGGGTTATATTTTAAATATTAGGGGGAGAAAAAATGGAAGGAGATAAAATTAAAAAATTCGAAGAGTTTTTTACAAATTCCTTCAGGGATGGGAAAGTAGTAAGAGAGTTGAGGTTATCTTCTGAGGAAGTAGAATATATTAGGAAATCATACCCAAATGTTCAAATATCTAAATTAAGTGGATATGAAAAAAATAAGGATAAAAATTGGTATACAGTAAAATTAGGACGATAAGTTTTAATTTATTACAATTAGAAAGTAGGTTGTGAGATATGGAACATAAGAATAAAGCAGTTGTACTTGGAGCAAATTATTATATTGGACTTAGTGTTATTAGATGCCTTGGAAGTGAAGGAGTTAAAGTAGCAGCAGTTGATTATTCTAAAAAGGGTACATATGGATTTTACTCAAAATATTGTTCAGAGATTTTGATAGGTCCGCACTATAAGGAAAAGCCACAGGAGTTTTTACAATTTTTAATAGACTACGCAAAAAAGCAAGAACATCCTCCAGTTCTATTTCCTTGTGCAGACCCTTATGTAGAGTTTGTTGATGAACATTTAGATGTATTAAAGCAGTACTATTTAATACACGATATTGAGCGAGATTTATATACAAAGCTTATGAACAAAGGAACCTTAAGGGATTTGGCAATAGAACACGGAGTCAGAGTTCCAGAGACTGTAAGTGTTGATGAAGAGAATTTTATTGAAAAAGTGGAAAAAGAAATTAAGTATCCTTGTTTAGTAAAACCTGTTGATTCTCATACCTTTGTTTCAATATTTAGAAGAAAGCTTTTTAAAGTTTATAATAGAGAAGAATTATTAGAATGTGTTCAAAAAGCAAAGGAGGCTAATACAGAAGTTATAATTCAAAGGATAATAAAAGGTTTTGATGACTGTATGCACACCTTTGATGCCTATTTAAACAAAGATTCAAAGGTAACTCATTGGGTTACTTGTCAAAAAATGCGTCAATATCCTATAAACTATGGTGCTTCTGTGTATACAAAACAAAAATATGTACCAGAACTTTACGACATAGGAGCTAAATTTTTAGAAGGAGTAAAGTTTAAGGGATTTGCAGAAATTGAGTTTAAAAAGGATGAGGAAACAGAAAATTTCTATTTGATTGAAGTAAATGTTAGGACAACAAATTTAAATAATCTGTTATATAAGGTTGGAATTAATATGCCATATATTGCCTATAGGGATTTAACAGGAAATCCATTGCCAAATGATGCTGTGACTTGGGATACAAATAGAGCTTTTTGGTATGCCTATGAAGATATTTTGGCAATAAAAGAATATATTCGCACTAAACAGCTAACTTTATCTCAAGTTATTACCTCCTTCTTCAGACCAAAGGCTTATGCAATTTGGGATATTAAAGACCCAAAACCATTCTTTGTATTTTTAAATTCAAAAATATCAAGAGTATTTGATAAGATATTTAAAAGGGGATAAAAATTATTTGTTGAGAGGAGAGTAAGATGATTAAATTATATGATTTAATAAAATGTCTTGACGAAGTAGAAATAAGAAACGGCAAAAATATAGATATAGAGGGAATAGCTTATAATTCTAAAAACGTTTTAAATGGTGATTTGTTTGTATGCATTAAAGGATATAAAACAGATGGACATAAATTTATATTAGATGCAGTTACAAATGGTGCAGTTGCACTTGTTGTTGAAGAGTTTCAAGATGGTTGGACAATACCCCAAATTAAAGTAAAAAACAGTAGAGAAGCATTATCAAGATTAAGTGATAGATTCTATGGTAGTCCTTCTAAAAAAATGAAGGTAATAGGTGTAACAGCAACTAATGGTAAGACAAGCACAACTTTTATGACAAACGCTGTATTGGAAAATAGTGGTTTTAAAACAGGCCTAATAGGTACAGTTGCTGTTAAATATGGAAATACAATTATACCTGCAAACTTGACAACTCCAGAGTCATTAGACTTACATAGATATTTTGATAAGATGTATAGGGAAGGGGTTACCCACGTAACTATGGAGGTGTCCTCTTCAGCACTTGATTTGAAACGTGTAAACGATGTGGATTTTGACATTGTTGTCTTTAATAACATAAGTAGAGAACACATAGACCTTCACGGTTCCTTTGAGGAATACTTTAGAGTTAAATCAAGTCTTATTACTAATGCAAAGGAAAATCAATTTGCTATTTTGAATTTAGATTGTCCATACGTTGCTTCTCTTGTTGATAAAACAAAGGCTAAGGTTATAACTTATGGTATTGAAAACCCAAATGGACATCTTTATTGCAAAAATCTTGACCTTTCAACAGGAAGAGCAAAGTTTACAGTTGAAATTAGAAAAGAGTTTAGAGGTGAAGACATTCTTTATACACCAACATCCTTTGATGTAGAGCTTAAAACGCCAGGATACCACTCAGTTTATAATGCTATGGTTGCAATTACTGTTGGATTAATATGTGGTGTTCCAGTTGATGTCATAAAGGATGCACTATTGAAGTTTGGCGGTGTTGAAAGACGTTTTGAAATAATATATGAAGAGGATTTTAAGATTATTGACGACCATTTTGCAAACCCAGGAAATATTGATGTGACATTAGAAACACTACAAAAAATGAAGTATAACAATTTAAAGCTGGTTTATGCAATAAGAGGAAATAGAGGTCCTATAGTTAATAGAGAAAATGCAGAAACAATCGTAAAATGGGCACATAAATTAGGTCTAAAGGAAATAATTGCAACTTTAAGTAGATCCCATACGACTGAAAAGGATTGGGTTAAAGAGGAAGAAGTAATGGTTTTTAAGGAAGTTATGAATAAAGCTGGTATAGATGTTATTTTATACGATGAATTGTATGATTCAATAAAGCACGCAATAAAGGAAGTAGGAAAAGATGATGTAATTCTTCTTGCTGGTTGTCAAGGAATGGACTATGGAGCAAAGGTTGCACTTGAAATCATAAGAGAACTAAATCCTAATATTGATACATTAAAGCTATTTAAACCATTACAAAATAGAGTAGCAGGTGTGTAACTATAAATATACGCAGTCTAAAGAAAGAAGGGAAGATAGATGAACGATAAGGTCATAGGTATAATCGGAGGAATGGGACCAGAAGCAACTGCAGATCTATTTATGAAAATAATTCAAAAAACAAAGGTTGAAAAGGATCAAGATCACTTTAGAATAATAATAGACAACAACCCTAAAATTCCAGATAGAACAAAGGCAATTTTATATGGTGGCGAAAGTCCAATAAATACACTCATAAATACTGCAAAGAATCTTGAAAAGGTTGGTGTGGATGTTGCATGTATTCCTTGTATGACATCGCACTATTTCATAGAAGAAATTCAAAACAGTGTGTCTTACCCTATAATAAATGCCTTTGATGTAGTGAGAGAATATATATTTAAGCATTATCCAAATGTTAAAAATATTGGTGTTTTAGCAACAACGGGAACAGTTAAAACTGGTATATTCAAAAAACACCTCGATTTTGCTAATGTTATATATCCATCTCCAACTATTCAGGAGGAAAAGGTGATGGAGGCAATATATGGCGAAAAGGGAATAAAAAGAGGTGTTAAAAACGAAATACCATTAAATTTATTAAAGAGTGCAGCAGAGCATTTAATTTCTCAAGGAGCAGAGCTTATAATACTTGGATGTACAGAAATAGGATTAGTTTTAAAACAAGAGCACGTTGAAGTACCTGTGATTGACCCTATGGATGTTTTGGCTGATGCACTTATAAAATAACAAAAAACGACAACACAATGCAGCAGTAATCCCCATCTTAGTTGTGGTAAAATACAATTGAGATGGGGTGATTTACGTGGACAAATATATACTAATGAAGGAAGTAGAAAAATTAAATCGAATGGTAGAATGGACTGATTATAATAAATTGCAAAATAATGACATTATAAAGCAAAGTCAAATAGTAGATAAACTAATAGTTGCATATATGAAGCAAATACACAATAAAATAACAGTAGCAAAGTAGGAGGAATTATGAAATTTCATAGAGCAGTTGCCGTATATATATTAAATACAAAAAATGAAATTTTATTACTTTATCACAAAAAACTAAATACGTATCTTCCGCCAGGTGGACACGTTGAAGAAGGGGAGTTAACTCACGTTGCAGCAGAAAGAGAAGCCCTTGAGGAGGCTGGCGTTAAAATTGAGTTTATTGATGTAAAAAATAATCTTGGTGATGAAAGGGCAACACCTTTACCAACTCCTTTTTTAGTTCAGCTTGAGGATATAGGAGACCATTATCACGAAGATTTTGTGTATTTAGCACGATCAAAAAGTGATAGGCTTATAAATAATGAAGGACACAAGGATATTGGATGGTTTTCAATTGATGAGGCCTATAAATTAGAATTGTTTGAAAATGTAAAAAAACAATTAGATTATATTAGAAAAATTATATGTGTTTAATCTAAAAAGTCCTCTTGTTAAGTCAGAGGGCTTTTTATTATGGTAACAGGTTTAATGGTTATATATGGATATTATTATAATTTATTCTATATCGAATATAAAAATTAAACTACATATAGGAATAAATATAATTTGGCATTTAATTTGCATATATTTAAAACAAGAATATTAAGGGGGGATTTATATGTTACAAAACCTACAGGTTGAAACTTCGACTGTAAAGAATAAGACGGTAAAGGTTCCACATACTTATGTAATCATCTTTATGGTAGTTTTACTTGCTTGGCTTCTTACATTTTTAGTTCCAGTTGGAAAGTTTGAAACTCAAGAGGTTAAGTACAAACAGGGAGAAAAGGAGAAGATGAAGACAGTTGTTAAAGCAGATAGTTTCTAATTAGTTTCCAATATGAAGTTGATGAATCAGGTAATGTAGTTAGAAAACCTGCAAAAATATGGGGAACAGAGGATACTGGCGGTTATGGTATGTTAAACTATGTATTTGAAGGTCTTGTAACAGGATATAAATGGGGTTCTGCAGTTGGTATAGTAGCATTTATACTTGTTATAGGCGGTGCGTTTGGAATTATTTTAAGAACAGGTGCAGTTGATTCAGGAATAATGTCAATGATAAAAGTAACAAAAGGAAAAGAATTTCTAATAATACCAGTTCTCTTTGTTTTATTCTCACTTGGTGGTGCAGTATTTGGAATGGGTGAAGAGACTATTCCATTTGCAATGATAGTTATACCTCTTGTAATAGCTTTAGGATATGATGCGGTTGTTGGTGTACTTATAACATATGTAGCAAGCCAGATTGGATTTGCAACATCTTGGATGAATCCATTTAGCATTGCTGTTGCACAGGGAGTTTCTGGAGTTCCTGTATTTTCAGGTGCAACCTTTAGAATAATAATGTGGATTGTATTTACCTTTGTAGGTTTAGTTTATACAATGGTTTATGTAAGCAAAGTTAAGAGGAATCCAGAATATTCAGTTTCTAAGGAAGCAAATGAGTACTTCAAAAAAGAGGCAATTAAAGAAGATGGAAAGCATGAATTTAATTTAGGACATAAATTAGTTCTTTTAACAATACTATTAGGAATAATTTGGGTTGTATGGGGCGTTACAAAGAAGGCTTATTACATTCCGGAGATTGCATCACAATTCTTTGTTATGGGACTTGTTTCAGGTATAATAGGTGTTATATTTAAACTAAATGATATGAAGGCAGATGACATTGCAACATCCTTCCAAAGAGGAGCAGCAGACTTAGTTGGAGCAGCACTTGTTGTTGGTATGGCAAAGGGAATATTAATAATACTTGGTGGTTCTGACCCTTCAACTCCAACAGTATTAAACACTATATTAAATGGAATGGGCAAAACTGTAGGACAATTAGGAGGAGCTTTTGCAGGTTAGTTTATGTATTTATTCCAATCAATATTCAACTTCTTTGTTGTATCAGGTTCAGGTCAAGCAACTCTAACAATGCCAATAATGGCTCCACTTTCAGACTTAGTTGGAGTTTCAAGACAGACTGCTGTACTTGCTTTCCAACTTGGTGATGGATTAACTAATGTTATAGTACCAACATCAGCTTGTTTAATAGGTGTTTTAGGTGTTGCAAGAATAGATTGGGGTAAATGGGCAAAATGGCAAATTAAGATGCAAGGATTTCTATTCTTATTAGGAACAATATTTGTTTTGATAGCACACTTTATAGGATTCTAATATGTGTATTTAAAAATTAGCAGAAGGTAAACTACATTTTCAGATTGATGACAAACCCATTTGTTAGCTAAAGTATGAAAAAGCCCCATGAAAGGATTTCAATTGGCTCTTTCATGAGCTTTAGCAATTATTGCTTTTCGACTTTGAAAAAGTCCGTAATTCGGCACAGGACGTGCTGAGCCGAGCGGCCATCAGGACGATGGCATCGCGAGGGTAGGACTTTTTCAAACAAAGAAAAGCTTAGAATTGCTTAAGCCGTAGAACCGATGCCTAAGAAATCCTTCATGGGGCTAATCATTACATAACTTTTCCAACAGGCTGAAAAAGTAAACTACCTTTTGCTAATTTTTGTTTGCATTTTATTGTAGATAGGTATATAATAATATATGAACAATTATTCATATATTCAAGTGAGGTGGTTTTATGGATAAAAAAATAGATATATGTTCTTGTAATGTAATACATCAAGAAGTGGTTAATGAGGTAAAAAATAATATGCCTGAGGAAGAATTGCTTTTCGATTTAGCAGAATTTTTTAAGGTCTTTGGTGATAGTACAAGAATTAAAATAATGTATGCACTTTTTGAACATGAGATGTGTGTATGTGATATAGCAGCACTTCTTAATATGTCTCAATCTGCAGTTTCACACCAGCTTAGGGTGTTAAAACAAGCAAGACTTGTTAAATATAGAAAGGAAGGAAAAGTGGTGTATTATTCCCTTGATGATGAACATATAAAAGACATTGTAAAAGAGGGGCTTGAACATATAAATGAAGGGAGATGAGGGATTTGAAATATGAATATTATTTAGAAGGTTTAGGCTGTGCAAATTGTGCAGCAAAAATGGAAAAAAGGATTAAAGAAATAGAAGGTGTAGAGTTCGCTTCTATTGATTTTGTGAATAAAAAGCTAATAATTGAAACAAAGAATGTTGAGTCTGTATCAAAGGAAGCTGAAAATATAATAAAAAGTATTGAATCACACGTCAATATGGTAAGCATAAATAATATTGATGATAGATTAGAGGAGAAAAGGGAGTTTAAATCACAATTTATACAATATTTAATTGGAGTTGTATTTTTCCTAATAATGATTTTTTCTAAAAATGAAAATCTAAAATTAACATTTGCTTTTATATCCTATATATTAGTTGGAGGAGATATTGTTTTTAAGGCCCTTAAAAATATTATAAAGGGACAAGTTTTTGATGAAAACTTTTTAATGACAGTTGCAACATTTGGAGCCTTTTTAATAGGAGAGTATCCCGAGGCAATATCAGTTATGCTTTTTTACAAGATAGGTGAAACTTTGCAGGATATGGCTGTTGATAAATCAAGGAAATCAATTAAAAACCTATTAAAGCTCAAGGCTGAATTTGCAAATCTTCTAAAGGACAATAAACCTATAAAAGTAAAGATAGAAGAATTAAAAATAGATGACATTATTCTTGTAAAGGCAGGAGAAAGAATACCTGTTGATGGAGTAGTTGTTGAAGGGGTAAGTTCATTAGATACATCAGCATTAACTGGAGAAACTATGCCATATTTTGTGAACGAGGGTAAAGAAGTTTTGTCAGGAAGTATAAACTTAGATGGAATAATAAAAGTTAAAGTTACAAAGCCATACAAAGATTCAACAGTAAAAAGAATATTAGATTTAGTTGAAAACGCAGCAGCAAATAAAGCAAAAACAGAAAACTTTATTACAAAGTTTGCAAGATACTATACTCCTATAGTAGTAGGTTTGTCCTTTTTACTTTCGGTGCTTCCACCTTTTTTAGGCTATGGTAGCTTTAAAGAATGGATATATAGAGCTTTAATATTCTTAGTTGTATCCTGTCCCTGTGCTCTTGTTATATCAATCCCACTTAGTTTCTTTAGTGGTATTGGGCTTGCATCAAAAAGGGGGATTTTGATTAAAGGAAGTAACTATATTGAAGTACTTTGTGATCTAAAAACCGTTGTTTTTGATAAAACAGGAACGTTAACGTTAGGAAAGTTTAAGGTGTCTGATATTGTGCCTATGAACGGCTTTAATAAAGAAGATGTGCTAAAGTATGCGGCATATGTAGAGAGCTTTTCCAACCATCCAATTGCGGTATCAATAGTAAAAGAATATGGAGAGTATATAGATAAAAATAAAGTAACTCAATTAAAGGAGATAGCTGGACAAGGTTTAATTGCAGTAGTAGAAGGTAAAAAAGTAATAGTTGGAAATTTAAATCTTATGAAGTTAAATGGGATAGAAGTTTTAGAAGAATTAAGTGGAACAGTGGTATTTGTAGCAGTTGAAGGAATTTTAGCAGGCTATATAATTATTTCAGATACAATAAAAGACTCCAGTAAACAAGTCATAGAAGCACTAAACAAATTAAATATAGATACAGTAATGTTAACAGGTGATAATAAAAACTCGGCAGAGAATGTAGCAGGACAATTGGGTATAAAACAATATTATTACGGGCTTCTTCCACAGGATAAGGTGGAAAGGTTTAACGAGATTAAGAAGGAAACTTCGGGAAAAGTTGCCTTTGTTGGCGATGGAATAAATGATGCACCGGTTCTTAAAATATCGGATGTAGGAATTGCAATGGGAGCATTAGGTCAAGATGCTGCAATAGAAGCAGCAGATATAGTAATTACAAATGATGAAATAGAAAAGGTTTATGAAGCAATTAATATTTCAAAATATACAAGGAAAATTGTTTGGCAAAATATTATATTGGCACTTTCTGTTAAAATATTGGTGTTAGCTTTAGCTGCTATAGGTTTATCTAATATGTGGGAGGCAGTTTTTGCAGATGTAGGGGTTGCATTACTTGCAGTATTGAATTCTCGACGAATACTAAAGATGAATAGATAACATTTAGATTATATGCCCCTTAAAGGATTTATTTAAATCATTTAAGGGGCATAATTATATTACTTAATTTCCTTTAAAACAGCAAGTAAATAATCCCACATTCTCTTTACAGATGATATGCTAATGTGTTCATCTGGTGTATGGACATCGTATAGATTAGGTCCAAAGGAAATCATATCAACATCTTCACCCAATTTTTCTTTAAACAGACCACATTCAACACCAGCGTGGATTGCAACTATTTCTGCGTCCTTTCCAAACATCCTCTTGTATACATCCATAAATAGCTGTCTTAGTTTTGAATCTGGGTCATATTGCCATTCTGGGTAGTCAGAATCTGCAACAAGTTCAGCACCTATAACTTCTGCAACCTTCTTGGCTTGGTTGAGTATATTATATTTTAAGCTTCTAACTGAACTTCTAACTGCAGATTGGAAAAGAATTTCATTTTCCTTTGTTTCTACTACACCAAGGTTAGTTGAACTTTCAACAAGCCCATCAATTGCCATACTCATTGTTTGTATTCCATTTGGGATAAGAACAAGTGATGCAATAACTTTATTTTTTGTATCCTCATCAAAGCATTTATTTATTTCTTTATCAATCTTTGAAACAAATACATTTACATTTGCATCTGAACTTCTAAGTTCATTCTTTAAAATCTTATCCCATTCGTTTATTTTATCTTGAAGCTTTTGAAGATGATTTTCGTTTATTAAAATAGTAGCATCGCATTCTCTTGGAATTGCATTCATTTTAGAACCACCGTTTATTTCGACTAAGTCAAAGTTTAATGCTTTTGAAAGATCATCTAAAATTCTTCCCATTATTTTGTTAGCGTTTCCTCTTCCTTTGTCTATTTCCATACCAGAGTGACCACCCTTAAGTCCTCTAATACTAATAGTATAGGCAGCCTTATTTTTGTCAGCGTCTACAAGGTTTGCCTTAACCTTATGAGTTGTTCTAACGCCACCTGCACAGCTAACAAGAAGCTTGCCTTCTTCTTCAGAGTCTATATTTATTAACATTTTTCCCTTTAGATTACTTCCATCAAGTGCCATTGCACCACCCATACCTGTTTCTTCTTCAACTGTTAAAAGAACTTCGATTGGTGGGTGAGGAATATCATTGGATGAGAGAATTGCAAGTGCATAAGCTATTGCTATACCATTATCTGCTCCAAGAGTTGTTCCGTTTGCGTATATGTAATCTCCATCTAATCTAAGTTGTATAGCATCCCTTTCAAAGTCGTGCCTTGTATCTTTGTTTTTTTCACAAACCATATCCATATGTCCTTGTATAATTACAGTTGGAGCATTTTCATATCCTTTTGTTCCAGACTTTTTGATTATTACATTTAGTGCTTTATCTTGAATAACCTCAAGGTTATGCTTTTTAGCAAAATCAACAAGATAGTCACTTATTGCCTTTTCGTTTCCTGAACCCCTTGGAATTTTGGATATTTCTTCGAAATATTCAAATACTAATTGTGGTTCTAATCCTCTTAAAACGTCAGCCATTTTATTACCTCCCTATAGGTTTTTTTATTACATAAATATTATATGAAAATAAAAAATATTAATCAATCTAATTATTTAGAAAAATTATAAAAATATATTGACTTCAAAATTCAGATAATTTATAATAAAAACAAACATAAACAAACAAAAACAAGCATAAAAAATAATAAAACGAACACAAATAAACAAGAGGTGAAGGAATGAAGGTTCTTAAATATACTTTTAAAACCGAAATGGCACTTCATGCAAGACCAACTACAATGATTATATCAGAGACAAATAAATTTAAATCTGATATAAGAATAGAAAAGGATAATATAAATGTAAATGCTAAGAGTTTAATAAGTGTTTTAAGCCTTGTGGTAGAAAAAGGGGATACTATTAAGATAGTTATAGAGGGTTCTGATGAGGAAGAGGCATATAATTCTATAAAAAATTTATTTGAAAGTTTAGAGAATTAGGTGATGTTATGTTTGCAGAGGAACGAAAAGCCAAAATACTTGAAATGATAAATTCAGGTAACAGTGTTAGAGTTTCAGAACTTTCAAGGTTGTTTAATGTATCAGAAGCAACAATCAGGAGAGATTTAATTGAACTTGAGCAGGCTGGTTGTATTGTAAGAACCCACGGAGGAGCTGTATCCAATACAAGCACAAATTTTGAACCTTCCTTTAAAGAAAAACAAGATAAATTTCTAAAGGAAAAGGAACAAATAGCTAAAAAGGCAGCTTCTTTAATAGAGGATGGAGATACAGTTACCATTGATTCAGGTACTACAACTCAGTTTATTTCAAAGTATTTAAATGCTAAGGGTGTAACAGTTGTTACAAACTCGGTTAATCTTGCAGATGAACTATCTGATAGGGAAGATGTTGAGGTAATAGTAACAGGTGGATTACTTAGAACAAAAACTAAGGCGATGGTTGGGCCTGTTGCTGAGGAAACGCTAAAAAAGCTTAAGGTTGATAAGCTCTTCTTAGGTGCCAATGGAATATCTATAAAATCTGGTGTAACAACTCCTAATATAGTTGAGGCCAATACTAAAAGAGTAATGATAGAAGGGGCGAAAGAGGTATTTTTATTAATAGATAGTTCTAAATTTGATGAGGTTAATTTTTCTTTAATATGTCCTGTGTCAAAAATAGATTATATCGTTACAGATAAGCTTCCTAAGGACTATGAAAAATATGAACATTTAGGTATAAAATTCATACTAATATAAGAAGGTGATAAATTGATTTTTACGGTAACTTTAAATCCAGCAATAGATAAAACAATTGTATTAGATAAACTTTTATTAGGACACGTAAATAGGAGTATTAGTACAAGGGATGATATAGGGGGAAAAGGAATAAACGTTGCAAAGGTTATAAAAAACTTAGGATATAATGTATGTGCATTAGGGTTTATTGGTAAGGAAAATAGCGATTATATATATAGGAAATTGAATAAATACGGGGTTTGCCACGATTTTATTGAGGTTGATGGAGAAACAAGGACAAATATTAAGATTGTTGAGAGGGAAGAAGGAATATTTACTGATATAAACCAATGTGGTTTTAGTGTGGATAATCTTGATTTAGAGAAGTTAATAAGAAAGCTTAAAAATAGAGTCAACAGAGAGGATGTTGTTGTTCTTTCAGGAAGCTTGCCTAAGGGAATTGAAAGTAATGTATATAAAGTTATTATAGAACAATTAAAACAAAAAGATGTAAAGATAATACTTGATGCAGAAGGACAAGCACTAAGATATGGTATAGAAGCTAATCCATATTTAATTAAACCTAATATTAATGAGTTAAAAACAATCGTAAGTTGTAGTGAAAACATAGAGGATATAAAGGAATCAGTTGAAGAATTTGTGAATAAGGGAATTATAGTTGCAGTATCTATGGGAGAAAATGGAGCATTGCTTTTTTCAAAGGAACAAAGTCTATATTCAAAACCATTAAAGGTAGATGTAAAAAGTACTGTTGGTGCAGGTGATTCAATGGTTGCAGCTTTTGCAATAGGGGTACACGAAAATATGCCTTTAGAGGATACATTTAGGTTAGCAATTGCTTCATCTACTGCAAAGGTAACTATGGAAGGTAGCCAAGCACCCGACAGAAAAGAAATACTAAAATATATAGAATTAGTAGAAATACAGAGGAGGTAACAAAAATGGAACTACAAAAAATCTTAGCACCAGAAAGAGTACAATTTAATCTAAAATCAAAATCAAAGATGGAGGTAATTGAAGAACTAATAGACATTCTATATAGAGACGGAAAAATAACAGATAAAGAGAAATTTAAAGAGGTGGTGATAAAGAGAGAAGAGGAATTTACTACAGGAATTGGAATGGGAGTTGCAATACCTCACGGAAAATCAGAATATGTTGTAGAACCAGCTTTAGTTTTTGGTATATCAAAAGAAGGTATTGATTATGATTCAATGGATGGAAAATTAGCACACATATTCTTTTTAATTGCAGTACCTAATAATGCAAATAATGAACATTTAACAATTTTAAGTATGCTTTCAAGAAAACTTATGTATGAAGATGTTAGGAATAAACTAATTAGTTCAAAAAGTTATGAAGATGTTATAAATGCATTTAAAGAATGATGAGGGGGAAGATATTATGAAACTTTTAGCAGTAACATCCTGCCCAACAGGAATTGCTCATACTTATATGGCTGCTGAAGCACTTAAGATAGCAGCTAAGGAACTTGAGGTTGAAATTAAAATAGAAACAAGAGGTTCGGTAGGAGTTGAAAATGAAATAACTGCAGAAGATGTAAAAGAGGCACATGCTGTTATAATTGCAGCTGATACAAAAATTGATAAATCAAAATTTAATGGGCTTCCAATGATTGAAGTTTCAGTAAAAGATGCTATAAAGGATGCAAAGGGATTAATTCAATCGGCAATGAAGCTTGAAAAGAAAAATACTTATGTTGACAAGGTGTTTGAAGCAAAGCAGGAAGAAAAGAAAAAAATTACAGGAGCATATAAGCATTTAATGACTGGTGTTTCATTTATGATTCCTTTTGTAGTTGCAGGTGGTATATTAATTGCTCTATCCTTTGCCTTTGGTATAAAGGCATTTGAACAAAAAGGAACACTTGCTGCTGCACTTATGGATATAGGTGGTGGGGGAGCATTTTCACTTATTGTACCTATATTAGCAGGATATATAGCATATTCAATAGCTGATAGACCAGGTCTTGTACCAGGTATGATAGGTGGTGTTCTTTCAAGTAAATTAGGTGCAGGTTTCTTAGGTGGTATTATTGCAGGTTTTGCGGCAGGTTATGTTGTAGAATTTTTAAAGAAAACAATTAAATTACCCAAAACTATGGAAGGTTTAATGCCTGTTTTAGTACTACCATTATTATCAACATTAATTGTTGGACTTGGTATGATATATGTAGTAGGTACTCCAGTTGCTTCTATAAATAAGGCAATGGAGGGCTGGTTGAATAGCTTAAGTGGAGGAAGTGCAGTAACTCTTGGAATAGTGTTAGGACTTATGATGGCCTTTGATATGGGTGGTCCAGTAAACAAAGCTGCTTACACTTTTGCAGTTGGTACATTAGCAGCAGGACAACCTTCAACTGTTATGGCAGCAGTAATGGCAGCTGGTATGGTACCACCACTTGGAGTATTTTTGGCGACAAGAATAGCAAAAAATAAATTTACAAAGGATGAAATAGAGGCAGGTAAAGCAGCATTTTTCCTTGGAATTTCATTCATAACAGAGGGTGCAATACCATTTGCTGCAGCTGATCCACTTAGAGTTATACCATCAATTATGGTCGGCTCAGCAGTAACAGGAGCCCTTTCAATGGCATTTAAATGTACACTTGCTGTACCACATGGAGGAATATTTGTTTTACCAATACCAAATGCAGTAGGTGGATTATTGTTGTACACATTATCAATAGTTATAGGTACTATAGTATCAGGTATAATGATAGCGGCACTTAAGAAGTAAAAATGGGACCAAAAGGTCCCATTTTATTTGCATTCAAAGCTTCCGCAGTCGGTTGCTTCTTTATCCTTTGCAGGATTATGATGGTTAACAACTTGAATTGAATTTAGTGTGCAATAGTTTTGGGCACCTGCATGATGCTTACAGTCACGTACGGTACATGAAATATTTTTGTTTAGCATAGATTTTACCTCCTATAACAAGGTTTTATTGTAATACTTATATCTTTTATTACAGGTATATTTTTAGTTAAAAAACTATAAAATATTCATTAATTTTTGCTCTTTTTCATATTTTATAATTAAGTGATTGTGTGGGGGGAGACGATGAAAAGGAGGTATATTGCACTTTTTATAATTGTGCTTATGTGCATTATAGTTGCAGTTGGTGGGACACTTATTTTTGTAAGAAGTGACAGTGTTTTTAAGAAAAACAAAAATTCAAGCTCAAGGTATTATATTTTTGTTGATATAACTATAAATAGACTTTATTTATATAAAGATAATGAACTTGTGAAAACTTATCCAGTAGCCTCAGGTCGTCCAAATACTCCATCGCCTATTGGAGTTTGGAAAATAATAAGCAAGGATACTTGGGGAGAAGGTTTTGGTGGAAGATGGATGGGTTTTAATGTTCCTTGGGGGAAATATGGTATACACGGAACAAATGAACCCTGGTCAATAGGGCACGATGAGTCTGAAGGATGTATAAGGATGTACAATAAGGATGTTAGGGAGTTATATAAAATAGTTCCAATAGGAACAACAGTAAGAATTTATGGAGGACCATATGGTCCTTTTGGAGAAGGGTTTAGAGTATTAAGACCTGGAGATAGAGGAGCTGATGTATATGAAGTTCAAAGGCTTTTAAAGGAAAAGGGATATTTTAAAGGTTATGTTAATGGAATTTATGGTGAGGATATGAAACAGGCAGTATTTAATTTTCAAAAAAAGAATGGTTTAAAGCAGAGCAATGAAATAGGTTATATTTTTTACGAAAAATTAGGAATTAAACTGATGGATTGATGGGCATGCTTTTTTATATGCATGCCTAAATTAATTATTCACACAGGATAATTTTGTATTATAATTAGTATATAAACACTATTAAGGGGTTGGCTGCTATGTTTGATTTAAATAGTATGTTTTCGATTATTAAACACGTAACAATCTTAAATGTAATTGACATTTTAATTGTTGCTTACATTTTCTATAAGCTGTTTACATTAATTAGAAAAACAAGAGCAGAACAGCTGGTAAAGGGACTTGTGTTTATATTATTAGTTATGAAGGTTAGCGAAATATTAGGATTTATAACTTTACATTGGCTAATTCAAAACACATTAACAGTAGGTTTAATTGCACTTATAATTATATTTCAGCCAGAACTTAGGAAGGCACTTGAGCACCTTGGAAGAAGCAAAATATTAAACAGAAGACTATTTGATAGTGATGAAGAGGTAGAAAAGGTTGTAAATGAAATTGTTGTTGCAGCAGATAATATGTCTAAGAGTAAGAGAGGAGCTTTGATTGTAATTGAGCAGGATACAGGTCTTAATGATTACGTAGAAAGCGGAACAGTAATTGATGGTGTTGTTTCATCACAGCTTTTAGAAAACATATTTGTTGAAAACACTCCACTTCACGATGGTGCTGTTATTATTAGAAAAGATAGAATTGTAGCTGCATCCTGTGTTTTACCATTGACTGAACAGTTTGTATCAAAGGAACTTGGTACAAGACATAGGGCTGCAATAGGTATAACAGAAACTTGTGATGCAATAGCAGTTGTTGTTTCAGAGGAAACAGGGATAATTTCAATATCTATTAATGGTAAGCTTGTTAGGGGGTATAATGCAGAAAGATTAAAAAAGGTTTTATATGGTGTATTAAAGAAAAATATAGAAATAGATACAACATTATTTAAGAGGGTGAAAATATGGCTGTCAAAGATAAACAGCAAATAATGGCAATAACAGCTTCTATTTTTATAGCTTTTATACTTTGGCTTTATGTTATGGGGGAAAAGAATCCAGTCTTAGTTAGAACAATTGAAGATATACCGGTTACTCTCTATAACACAGAAAATATAGCTCGCTCTAATTTGGTTATGTTGCCTGAACAAACCTTTACAATAAATCTTACTGTGAAAGGAAGAGCTCTTGATGTTTTTAAGGTGACTAAGGATGACTTTAAGGTAGAGGCTGATATGGGAGGTTATCTAAAGAGGGGAGATAACAACATACCAGTTGAGATAAGAAGAAAGCCCCAAGGTATTGAAGTTGTAAGTGAAGGTATTTTCCCGTATATAAGGGTAAAGCTTGATAACCTTGTTTCAAAAGCCTTTCCTGTTAATATAAATATAACAGGAATACCTAAACAAGGCTATGATAATTTAAAACCAGTTGTTAAACCATCTGAAATATTAGTAGTTGGACCAGAGGAATATATAAATAAAGTTAATTATGTTGAGGGCCGGGTGGATATAACTGGTGCGTTTTCTGATATAAGTAATTCAATAGTAGTAAAGCCCTATGATAGAGAAAGAAAACAAGTTTTAAATGTAGAAACAGATCCAAGGTATGTAGATGTGTTTGTAAGTATAAAATCAGCAAAGCAAGTACCTATAAAGGTAGTTACAAAAAATTCACTACCAAAGGGAAAGACGATAAAGTCCATAAATTTATCTGAACCTAATATATATATTTTAGGAGATTTAAATGTTTTAAATAATATAAAGCAGATAGAAACAAAACCTATAGATTTACAAAATATTAATCAAACTACATCAATACAGGTTGAACTTAATATCCCAAAGGGTATTTATCTAAAAAATAAAGAAAATAGCATATTAGTGGAATTAGCTGTAGAAAATATTATACAAAAGGAGATAAAACTTCCTATAAGCATACAAAATCAAAATGGAGAATATGTTTATAGTCCTTCTTCTGAAGAAGTTAATTTATTAATAAGAGGAAGTGAAAGTCAAGTAAACCAAATTGATTTAAATCAGTTTATAGCAGTTTTAGATGTATCTGAATTATCAGAAGGGGAATTTACTCTTCCAATAAAAATAATAAAACCTGAGCAATTTGAAATAGTAAGTAATGAACCAGAAAAGATAAAGATAAAAATAAGCAAAAGATAATGGAGGTATTGTATGACAATAAGAGTAAACAACATAAGAATTTCATTAGATGACAGTATAGATAAGGTTTTAGATATTGCCTGCAAGATGGCAAAGGTTAATAAGAAGGATATTTGGGATTATAAAATATTAAAGGAATCAATAGATGCAAGAAGAAAAAATAAGATAGATTTTGTTTATCAGGTTGAATTTAAATGTAATAATGAATCAAGGGTTGTAGCAAAGGCAAATTCTAAGGATGTATTATTAGATGATACATATCTTGATGAAAATTTCAACTTCGGAGATGAAAAATTGTTAAAGAGACCAATAATAGTTGGAACAGGACCGGCAGGGCTTTTTGTCGGTCTTATTTTAGCAAAAAACGGTTACAGACCAATTATTTTGGAAAGAGGATCAAGTGTTGAAAAAAGAACTAAAGATATACAAAACTTTTGGAATACTGGAGAATTGAATTTAGATAGTAATGTGCAGTTCGGTGAAGGTGGAGCAGGAACCTTTTCAGATGGAAAACTTACTACAAGAATAAAGGATACAAGAATAACTTATGTTCTTGAAGAGTTTGTAGAGGCAGGAGCTCCACCTGAAATAATGTATTCTGGTAAACCACATATAGGTACAGATATACTTCAGACGGTAGTAAAAAATATAAGGGAGAAAATAAAATCCTTTGGAGGAGAAGTTAAATTTGATTCAAAGGTAACAGATATAATAGTTAAAGACAATAAAATTAATGGTGTGATAGTTAACAATGAATATGAAATAGATTCGGATGTTGTTGTATTTGCAATAGGGCATAGTGCACGAGACACCTATGAAATGCTTCTAAAAAGAGGTGTTGAATTTGAACAAAAACCCTTTGCAATAGGCGTTAGAATCGAACATCTTCAGAGTATGATTGATGAAAATCAATACGGAAAATTTGCAAAACATCCGAAGCTTAAAGCCGCAGACTATAGACTTACCTTTACAAGTAAAACATATGGAAGACCTTGTTATAGTTTTTGTATGTGCCCAGGAGGAACAGTTGTAGCAGCAGCATCAGAGGAAAATAGGCTTGTAACAAATGGTATGAGTGAATATAAAAGGGATAAGGATAATGCAAATAGTGCTATAGTTGTGGGAGTAGGCTCTCCTGACTTTGCAAGTTCACATCCCCTTGCTGGAATGGAGTTTCAAAGATATTATGAAGAATTAGCGTATAAAGTAGGTGGAGGAGGGTATGTCGCTCCTATACAACTTGTTGGTGATTTTCTAAAGGATGAGGTTTCTAAGAAACTTGGTAAAGTTAAACCAAGTTATACAAGAGGATATAAGTTTGCAAATTTAAGTGATTGTTTGCCTAATTATGTTATAGGTGTTTTAAAAGAGGCACTATATGATTTTGATAAAAAAATAAAAGGTTTTGCAAGTTATGATGCAATTATAACTGGAATTGAAACAAGAACTTCAGCACCTGTAAAGATTATAAGAATGGAAAATTTCGAATCCAGTACAATAAAAGGTCTATATCCATCAGGTGAAGGGGCAGGATATGCTGGTGGAATAATGTCTGCTGCAGTTGATGGAATAAAAACAGCTGAAAAAATAATGCAAAAATATGCACCAATTGAATAAAAAAGGTATACTAATTTGTTAAATATGCATAATAAATTTTAAATATTTTTGTTGCAAATATGGGGCATTATACAGTAAAATAAGAATAGATAAAGTTTTTAGAAAATTATAATATAAATTTCAAATAGGGGTGGAGTTTTTATGAGGGGACTAATTCTTGCAATAAATCCAGGGTCAACGTCGACAAAAATTGCAATATTCCAAAAAGATGTGAAGGTAAAACAAACGAATATCACTCATGATGCAACAGAACTTGCAAAATATGAAAAAATTGCAGACCAGTTTGATTTTAGAAAAAAACAAATTTTAGAGTATTTAAAGGAAGAGGGTATAAACATAGAGGCTTTTGATTGTATTGTGGGACGTGGTGGACTTTTAAGACCTATGCCATCTGGTACATATAAAGTTACTGATAAAATGATTGAGGATTTAAAAGTAGGTTATCAAGGGGAACATGCTTCTAATTTAGGGGGAATAATAGCAAAGTCCATAGCAGACGAAATAGGAAAAGAAGCCTTTATAGTTGACCCTGTTGCAGTTGATGAGTTTGAGGAAATAGCAAGAATTTCAGGTATACCAGAAATTAAAAGAAGGTCCCTTGTTCATGCTTTAAACATTAAAGCTGTATCAAGAAGGGTAGCAAAGGATTTAGGAAAAAATTTAGATGATTGCAACTTTATAGTAGCACATTTAGGCGGAGGAATATCTGTTGCACCTTTAAAAAAAGGGAAAATAGTAGATGTTAATAACGCAAATGAAAGTGGGCCCTTTTCACCAGAGAGGTGTGGACAGGTACCTGTTGGTGATTTAGTTAAGCTTGCTTTTTCGGGTAAATATACTCAAAAAGAATTAAAAAAGAAGATGGTAGGTCAGGCAGGACTTGTGGGGTATTTAGGTACAAATGATGCACGTGTTGTAGAAGAGATGATTAAAAATAGTGATAAAAAGGCAAAACTAATATTTGAGGCTATGTGTTATCAAATAGGAAAAGAAATAGGTGCAGCAAGTACAGTTTTATTTGGAAATGTTGAGAAAATAATTTTAACTGGTGGTTTGGCATATTCAAAAAGACTTGTAGAATACATAACTGATATGGTTAAGTTTATAGCAGATGTTGTAGTAATTCCGGGAGAAGATGAAATGCAGGCCTTAGCAGAAGGTGCCTATAGAGTCTTAATAGGTGAAGAGATGGCTAAAATTTATGAAGAAGAGGTGAAAATATGATAAGGACCTTTGATGAAATTTTAAACAAAGTTAAATGTGGTGAGAGAAAAAAGATTGCAGTTGCAGTTGCACAAGATGAGCCAGTTTTAGAGGCAGTAAGAGATGCAAAGAATATGGGACTTGCAGATGCAATTTTAGTTGGAGATAAGGAAAAAATTCAAGAGATAGCAAATACATTAGGAATTAATTTAGACGATTTTGAAGTAATTGATGAGAAGGACAATTCAAAGGCTGCTATGAAGGCAGTTGAACTTGTATCAACTAAGAAGGCAGATATGTTAATGAAGGGGCTAATAGATACTGCAACCTTTTTAAGAGCAGTTCTTGATAAAGAAAAGGGATTAAGGACAGGAAGAGTACTATCACACGTTGCTGTGTTTGAAGTTCCAGCACTTCAAAGAATACTTCTTGTAACAGATGCTGCAATGAATATAGCACCAGATTTAAATACTAAAAAACAAATACTTGAAAATGCTGTAAAGGTAGCACATGCAATTGGAATTGAAGTTCCAAAGGTTGCACCTGTATGTGCAGTTGAGGTTGTAAACCCAGATATGCAGCCAACTCTCGATGCAGCAGCTCTATCAAAGATGAATGATAGAGGACAAATAAAGGGATGTATAGTTGATGGACCGCTTGCAATAGATAATGCTCTATCAGAGGAAGCAGCAAAGCACAAGGGAATTAAGAGTCCAGTTGCAGGTCAGGCAGATATTATACTTGTTCCAAATATCGAAACAGGTAATGTTATGTACAAGACATTGACATATACTGCAAATGCGAAGAATGGAGGAATTCTTGTTGGGGCAGCAGCACCAGTAATATTAACTTCAAGAGCTGACAGTAATGAAAGTAAGCTTTATTCAATAGCTCTTGCGTGCCTTGTTGCTTGTCTATAATTAAAAGGAGGATGTACTATGTATAGAATGCTAATAATAAACCCTGGTTCTACATCAACTAAAATAGCAGTTTATGATGATTTAAACCCAGTATTTGTAGAAACATTAAGACATTCAGCAGAAGAATTAGCACCCTATGCAACTATATTTGATCAATATGAATTTAGAAAGAATGTTATTATAAAGGCAGTTGAAGAAAAGGGAATAGATTTAGGCACATTAAATGCAGTAGTTGGACGTGGAGGACTTTTAAAACCAATTGAGGGCGGAACATATGCAGTAAATGAAAATATGCTTGAGGATTTAAAAATAGGTGTACAAGGACAGCACGCTTCAAATTTAGGTGGAGTAATTGCATTTGAAATAGCTAAAAAATATAATATACCTTCCTTTATAGTTGACCCTGTTGTGGTTGATGAAATGCAGGATGTTGCAAGAATATCAGGTATGCCAGAGATTGAAAGAAAGAGTATATTCCACGCATTAAATCAAAAGGCTGTTGCAAAAAGGTATGCTAAGGAAAAAGGTGTAAAATACGAAGATCTAAATCTTATAGTTGCTCATATGGGTGGTGGAATTTCAGTTGGAGCTCATAAAAAAGGAAGAGTTGTTGATGTAAATAATGCACTCGATGGGGAAGGCCCCTTCTCGCCTGAAAGATCAGGAGGACTTCCAGTAGGAGACCTTGTTAAGATGTGCTTCTCAGGAAAATATACACAAGATGAAATAAAGAAGAAGATTACAGGCAAAGGTGGACTTGTTGCATACCTTGGAACAAATGATGGTAGAGAAGTAAAGAAGATGATGGACGAAGGTAACAAGGAAGCAGAACTTATATACAAGGCTATGGCCTATCAAGTGGCTAAGGAAATAGGAAGTTGTGCAGCGGTCTTAAAGGGTGAAGTAGATGCTATAATATTAACAGGAGGACTTGCATACGGGGAAGAGTATGTAAGCTGGATAAAGGAAAGAATAAGCTTTATTGCACCAGTTGTGGTATATCCAGGAGAAGATGAAATGCTTGCACTTGCTGAAGGTGGACTTAGAGTGTTAAAAGGAGAAGAAGCAGCTAAGGAATATAAATAGGATGTGATTATATGGAAACAAGAATTAGAATATTTACTGGACATTTTGGAAGCGGCAAAACTGAAATTTCAATAAACTATGCTATAAAACTTAGAAATGAAGGTAAGAAGGTATGTATAGCAGACCTTGATATAGTAAACCCTTACTTTTGTACAAGGGATGAAAAGGATTATCTTGAAAGCTTAGGAATAAGGGTTATAGCAACACCTAAAGAGATGGCAAATGCAGAACTTGGAACAATTCCACTTGAAACATTATCTGTATTTAATGACAAAAGCTATGATGTGGTTCTTGATGTTGGTGGTGATGACCAAGGGGCTGTTGCCCTTGGTCAATATAACAGATACTTTAATATGGAAGACTATGATATGTACTTTGTAATAAATACCACAAGACCATTTACAAAGGATGTTGATGGAATTTTAGAGTATATTAGGGACATTGAAGCCGCATCAAGGCTTAAAGTAAAGTATTTGATTAATAATTCCAACTTATCCTATGAAACAAAAATTGAGGATATACTAAATGGTCAAAATATTGTGGAAGAAGTATCAAAGAAGACTAATATACCAATCAAATATACAGTTGTTAGAGAAGATTTAGTAGAAGAAGTAAAGGACAAAATTAAAAACGAGATATTCCCAATCAAGATATTTATGCTCCCTCCTTGGAGAAAATATCTTGATGAATAAATAATTATAAAATAGGAGGTAGACTATGGGAAAGGTAACTTTTAGAGAAGAAAGATGCAAAGGCTGTGGACTTTGTATCGAAGTTTGCCCTGTAAAAATAATTGAATTTGATGAAAAACTAAACACGAAGGGATATCATCCAGCAACTGTAAAGGGAGATAATATGCAAAAGTGTATCGCTTGTGCATCTTGTGCAAGAATATGTCCTGATGTAGTAATAAAGGTTGAAAAATAAAGGGTTTAAGGAGGTAAGCTTAGATGGCTGATAAGGTTTTAATGAAGGGAAATGAAGCGATAGGTGAAGCTGCCATTCACGCAGGATGCCAATGTTTCTTTGGATATCCTATAACACCACAAACAGAAGTTGCAGCTTATATGGCAAGGAGAATGCCAAAGGTAGGAAGAGTTTTCCTACAAGCAGAAAGTGAAGTAGCAGCAATAAATATGGTTTATGGTGCTGCAGGTGCAGGAGTTAGAGTAATGACTTCTTCATCAAGCCCAGGTATAAGCTTAAAGGCAGAAGGTATATCATATATAGCAGGTGCAGAGCTTCCTTGCGTAATTATTAATATAGTTCGTGGAGGCCCAGGACTTGGAGGTATACAACCAGCACAATCAGATTACTTCCAAGCAACTAAGGGTGGTGGACACGGAGACTACAGATTAGTAGTGTTTGCTCCAGCATCAGTTCAGGAAATGGTTGATCTTGTTCAAGATGCCTTTGATGTTGCAGACAAGTATAGAAATCCTGTTATGGTTATGGGAGATGGTATGCTTGGACAAATGATGGAACCAGTTGAATTTAAGGAAAGACCAAAGAAGGAACTTCCAGAAAAGACTTGGGCTGCAAATGGGTTAAAGGGAAGAGAAAAACATAATGTAATAAATTCTCTTTTCCTAAAGCCAGAAGAACTTGAAGCACATAACAATAAACTTCAAGAAAAATATAGAGAGATTGAAAAGAATGAAGTTAGATATGAATTATACAATTGTGATGAAGAAATGGATCTTGTTATAGTATCATATGGTACGTTATCAAGAATATGCAAAAATGCTATAAAGATGCTAAAGAAGGAAGGTATAAATGTTGGCTTAATTAGACCAATAACTTTATGGCCATATCCAGTTGAAGCCTTTGATAAGGTTATAGATAAGACTAAGAATGGATTTATTTCAGTTGAAATGAGCTGTGGACAAATGCTTGAGGATGTTCAGCTTGCAGTTAATGGTAGAAAACCAGTTCACTTCTATGGAAGAAGTGGTGGTATGGTTCCAACTCCAGCTGAAATAGCAAACAAGATAAAGGGAATTGTAGGAGGTGCAAAATAATGACAGTAGTATTTGATAGACCAAAGGCATTACTTGATGTGCCAACTCACTATTGTCCTGGATGTACACACGGTGTTATCCATAGATTAGTTGCAGAAGTAATTGATGAACTTGGAATACTTGATAAGACTATAGGTGTTGCACCTGTTGGATGTTCAGTTCTTGCTTATGATTATTTTGCTTGTGATATGTATGAAGCTGCACACGGAAGAGCACCAGCTGTTGCAACAGGAATAAAAAGAGCAGTACCAGACAGCGTTGTATTTACATATCAAGGAGATGGTGACCTTGCAGCTATAGGTACAGCTGAAATAGTTCATGCTGCAGCAAGAGGTGAAAAAATAACAACAATATTTGTTAACAATGCCATTTATGGTATGACTGGTGGACAAATGGCACCTACTACACTCCCAGGTCAAGTAACAGAAACTTCACCATACGGAAGAGATGTAAAGACAGCAGGATATCCAATTAGGGTATCAGAAATGATTTCAACTTTAGATGGTGCAGTATATGTTGAAAGAGTTTCAGTCGATAGCGTTCCAAATATAATAAAGGCTAAAAAAGCAATTAAGAAGGCATTTGAAATACAACTTCAAGGATTAGGATTCTCCCTTGTAGAAGTATTATCAATATGTCCAACAAACTGGGGATTATCACCAAATGAATCAGTTAAGTGGCTAAGAGACAATATGATTCCGTACTATCCACTTGGAGTTAAGAAGGATGCAACTACAGGGGAGGTGAAGTAATATGGCAAATCAAGAAATTATATTTGCTGGATTTGGAGGACAAGGAATTCTTTCAATGGGTAAATTTTTGGCATATGCAGGACTGGAAGAAAACTTAAATGTTTCTTGGTTCCCATCATATGGGCCAGAAATGCGTGGAGGTACTTCAAACTGTTCAGTTATACTTTCAGATGAACCAGTAGGTTCACCACTTGTTGTTGATGCAACAACAGTAGTTGTTATGAATAGACCATCACTTGATAAATTCGAAAGTCACGTTGTGAAGGGTGGATTATTAATAATAGACAGTGACCTTGTAAACCGAGAACCAGAAAGAACAGATATAGAAATTATAAAAATACCTGCTCAAAAGATAGCAGAAGAAGTAGGTTCAAAGAAGATCGCAAATATGGTTCTGCTTGGAGCACTTGTTGAAAAGACTAAGATAGTAAAGATGGAATCACTTCTTAAGGCACTAAAGGAACACGGAAAAGAACAATTCTATGAATTAAATAAAAAGGCTCTTGAAAGAGGAGCAGAGTTTGGAAGATAATAAAAAGGCTGCATTTTGCAGCCTTTTTATCTTTTTATAAAGGCTCTTTGTCAATTGTTGGGGCGGGTATTCGGTTAGAATGCCTGTCCTATCTTGTTTGAGAGTTATTTTAGAAAGATAAGTTAGATTGGGGAGAGTA
>NZ_JAIHAO010000043.1:0-15329 GCF_020054765.1 Caloramator sp.
GACTTTTCCAAAGTCGAAAAGCTAAGAATTGCTAAAGCTCACGAAAGAGCCCATTGAAATCCATTCATGGGGCTTTTTCAAAATTTAGCTAACAAGTAGGTTTGTCAACAATCTGGAAGTTTAAAGAACTTATTGTAGGTTTGCCCAATGAAGTGTTTAAAGGTATTCTTCATTGGGCTTTTTAAGTAATAATTAATATTGTAAATAGAGTATAATAATGCTAAAATATTTCGTAGGCGAAATATTTTATTTTAAAGGGATGATTAAATGACAAACAAAAAGATAATAATGATATTTGAACTATTTAGAAATATAAACAGGTCTATAAACAAAAGAATTGATTGCAGGCTTGGATGTTTAAGGTTTAATCCTACAGACATTTATATAATGATACAACTTATAAATGGTAAGAAAAAAACATTAAAGGAGCTCAGTATAGGCGTTGGTCTTGCAAACAGTACGGTGTCTGAGGCTGTAGATAGGCTTGAGAAGGAGGGTTTGGTTAAAAGAGAGAGGGATACTGTTGATAAAAGAAGGGTTTTTATATATGCAACAGAAAAGGCATTTTCATATAAAAAGGAGTTTGAAGATAAAAATTTAAAAATTCTACAGGACATTTTAAAGGACATATCCGATGAGGATTTGAACTGTATTTTAAACGGGTTAACAAAATTAAATGATATTGTAAAGGAGAGAAGTGAGGTATGAAGAGGAAGGGATTATTCATAACACTAATTGTTATTGCAGTTTTTGTATTCTCTATTTTTGCTCTAAAAAAGGGAGGACAAAAACCAATTGAGGTTAAGACAGCTAAAGTAGAAGTAGGGGATATTGTTGCAAGTTTTTCAAGCAGTGGAGTGGTTGAATCTAAAAATAAGAAGGAGTATTATGCATTAAATACTGGTAAAGTACTTAAGGTATATGTAAAGGAATCCGACAAGGTTAAAAAGGGAGATATACTTATTGAGTTTGAGGTTCAGGATATGTCAAATCAGTTAAAAACTGCACAGCTCCAATATGAAAATGCAAAAATTCAGCTTGAAAATTTAAAAAAGCAAAAGGAAAACGCATTAGGTACACTACCACAATCTCAATCCTTGTCAATAGACGATCAAATTAAGCTACAGGAAAATCAAGTTGAGATGGCTAAAATAAATGTTGAAAATATAAAGCAGACAATATCAAAACAACAAAAATATATAAGGGCTGAGGCAGATGGTGTTGTAACTCAAATAAATGTCAAAGAAGGAGCACCTGCACCTATGCAGCTTCCAGCACTAATAGTTGAAAATTTAAGTAATTTAAGAGTATTAGTAAACATAAATCAATATGATGTAAACAAGATTAAAGAAGGTCAAGAGGCCTATATAAAATTCCTTGAAAATACACTTAAGGGAAGGGTTGCATCAATTAGCAAATCAGCAACAAAGACAATGTCTGCCTCAGGAAGTGATACTATTGTAAAGGCCTACGTTGACTTAATAGATACTACAGAAGTAATTAAACCAAACTTTGATGTTGATGTTGAGATAAAAATTTCTGAAAAAAAGGGTGTATTAAAGATACCAAATGAAGCACTAATTCAAGACAAGGAAAATAGGGTAAGGGTCTTTGTAGTAGAGAATGGAATTGCTAAAAATGTGGATATCAAGATAGGTCTTCAAAACGATTTTGAGGCTGAGGTTATAAGTGGATTAAAGGAAGGAGACAGGGTAATTTTAAATCCTCCAGCAACATTAAAGGATGGAGTAAAAGTTATGGATAAGGATGTGAAAAGATGATAGAGATTGTTGAACTAAAAAAATCCTACAAACTTTTATCCGAAGACATAGAAGTATTAAAGGGGGTAAATTTGAGAATAGACAAGGGAGAGTATGTTGCAATAATGGGGCCATCAGGTTCAGGAAAGTCAACTTTAATGAATATATTAGGGTGCTTAGATAGACCAAGTTCGGGTAAATATGTACTAAATGGTAGCGACGTTTCAAAATTAAATGACAATGAACTTGCAAAGATAAGAAACAGAGAAATAGGATTTGTTTTTCAAGCATTTAATCTTTTGCCAAGGTTATCTGCCCTTGAAAATGTTGAACTACCTTTAATATATGCAGGAGTTAAGCTCTCTGAGAGAAGAAGGAGGGCTATGGAGGCATTAGATAGGGTAGGCCTATCGGACAGAATGCATCACAAACCAAATGAACTATCAGGTGGGCAAAGGCAGAGGGTCGCAATTGCAAGGGCAATAGTTACAAACCCTTCTGTGCTTATGGCAGATGAACCAACAGGAAATTTGGATTCTAAGTCAAGTGAAGAGATAATGAAGATATTTCAAAACTTAAACGAAGAAGGTTCAACAATCGTAATGGTTACCCACGAAAATGATATTGCAAACCATACAAAAAGGATAGTAAGGATTAAAGATGGATTGATTTTAAATGATAAACAGGTAGAAAATAGAACGTACTATAGGTAGGTGAAAATATGAACATTTTAGAGAGCCTAAAGGTTGCTATAGAAAGTGTACTTGCAAATAAAATGAGGTCGTTTCTTACAATGCTTGGTATAATAATAGGCATTTCATCGGTAATTACAATTGTTGCAATAGGTAAGGGTGGACAGAAGAAAATAACTTCAGAATTTGAAGATATAGGTGTAAATGTTCTTGAGGTTAAGGTTGATAATAATACTCAGCTTTCAACTAAAGACTATTTTACTTTAAATGACGTAAAGGAGATAAAGAATAAAATAGATGAAGTTAAAAATGTTGCACCTCTTGTTCAAAGGCCTGTGACTGCAAAGTTTGAAAAGACAACAAAGAGGGCTATACTTATGGGAACAACAAACGATTATTCATCTATATTTAATGTAGACATACTTTATGGTCGATTTATAAATGAAAGGGATACTCTACTTGGAAGAAATGTTGTTGTAATTGACAATATAAGTGCTAAAAATATATTTGGGTATGAGGATTGTGTTGGAAAAACTGTTAAGCTTGGAAGCAGGGATAATTTAATAAATGCTATAATAGTTGGGGTTTACAAAAATGAAGGCGGAGCCTTTGCAGCAGCCTTTGGTGGTAATATGCCTGTAATTGCATATGTCCCAATAAGTTTTATGCAAAAACTAATCCCAAATGAATTTAACATAACACAAATGCAGGTTTTGGTATCAGATTCTAAAAACTCAGAGGCTATAGCAAACAACATTATAAAATTAGTTGAAGCAAGACATTTTAATAAAGGAAAATACAAGGCTGAGAATATGGTTAAGCAGATTGATCAGGTTAATAATATAATAAACATTTTTACAATGATAATAGGAGCAATTGCAGGAATATCCTTAGTAGTTGGTGGAATAGGTGTTATGAATATTATGCTTGTTTCAGTAACAGAAAGAACAAGGGAGATTGGGATAAGAAAGGCGATTGGTGCAACACGACGCGATATACTTATTCAGTTTTTGATTGAGTCATTAATTTTGTCTTTAATAGGTGGAATAATAGGAATGATGCTTGGAACTTTATTTGCCTATGCAATAGGTGTGTTCTTAAAAATTGAACCTACCGTGTCCATTTCAACAGTTTTAGTAGCCTTTCTATTTTCATCTGCTGTCGGTATATTCTTTGGTATATATCCAGCCAACAAGGCAGCAAAGCTTGATCCTATTGAGGCTTTAAGGTATGAATAAAAAAATGCGGCACTTATACTGTAATTAAGTGCCGCATTTTTTTATCTTTTAAAAAGGTTCTTTAGTTTATCTAAAAGGCTATTTTCTTTTTTATCAAAATAAGATGAATACCAATCTATAACTAAATCCCTTAATACTGTCTCACGCCCTTTATATAGCTTTTTTAAAGATTCATCCCACATTGATTTTGGGTCTAAGGTTACTATTTTTCTTTTAAATTTATCTATATCATCACAGTAGGAAAAGATAAGGGCATTTTTTATTTTTTCCTTAAATTCATTCTCTATTTCAAGTCTTTGGCTAAGTAATAATTCAATATCCTCCTGCTCAATGTTGTTTCCTGTCTGCTCAATACCATATAGTATTCTTCCTATAAAAAATTTTTCTGGTGTTGAAAGCCTGCTCATAAAATCCTCCTTACAAATAAAATCCCTATATATATTTTAGGATAGAAAGGGTAAAAAGTAAATTGTGTGGTAATAATAAAAGGGAGGAGGGATGCTTATATGAAGGCAGTTGTAGATAAGGATGCTTGTATAGGCTGTGGATTGTGTCCATCCATTGCACCAGATGTATTTGAAATGGGGGATGATGGCAAGGCCCACGTAATAACATCAACTGTTCCAGCAGGTTCAGAGGATGCCGCAAAGGAATCAGAAGATAGCTGCCCAGTAAATGCTATAACTGTACAATAAGGTGGCATAAGCCACCTTATATTATGTCTGCAAAATATTTTTCTGAATACTCAACTTTTCTATACTGATCCAGTATTTTAACATTTTTAGCATTTCTAATTATTAATGTGTATCCGGTCATATTATTTTTATTTACAATATGTATATCTCCATTTAGCATCTTTGTAAATTCCTTTGCAATATATAATCCTATTCCTAATCCTTCTGTTGTAGGAAGTTTTGTATTTTTTGACTTGTAGAATTTTTCGAATATCTTATGCTTTTCTTCTTCACTAATTGGAGGGCCATCATTTAATATTGTTAATTTTAATGAGTCTGCTATATCAAGTTTAATACAAATATTTCCTCCATAATCTGCATATTTAATAGAGTTTGATATTAAATTTAAAACTATTTGAGTAAAGAGTCTCTTATCTGTTACAAAATTTCTTTTATTGGAAAACTCAAAGGATACATCAAGGCATTTTTTATCAAGTACATCCTCTGCCATTTCAATAATTTCATCTATAATATAAACTATATCTTCATCTGTATACTCTGTATCTATATTCCCATTTTCAATTTCATTGTATATTATAAGGTTTTCTGATATTTTATTAAGCCTATATGCATTGTTTTCAATTGATGATATATATTTAGCATATTCTTGAGGATTTTTGCATATTAATTTAGAGGCGTTTAAAATTACATTTACAGGTGTTCTAAGTTCGTGGGAAAGATTTATCAAAAAGTCTGTTTTTATGTTATTTGCTTGGTTTAATTCTTCATAGGGCTTCTTTATATTACTCATAATAAAGGTTTTTACTAAAAATAAAAAGGATATAAATTTAAATAAGTGTGCAGATGTAGAAAAAATATCATTTGGGTATATATGAAAAACAATTATGTATTTTGAAATAATAGCAAACATAATAGAGTTCATAGAACTAATATTTTGTATATCGGGATTTATTATATAGTTTTTAGAAGAGAACATTAATGCAAAAAAATAATAAATAAAAACAGCTAAATCCATTAGTCTATAAAACATAAAATTTTCTTTAGTGTAGTTTAGAAAAGTACTGTAGGAACTATTTTTTATCAATAAGTAAAAAACTAAAGATGATGTTGTAAAAATCAAAGGAATATAGAAAAAATGCCTTCTATTCTTTGCAAGATGACTATCGGGTATAGTATTAAGTAGAATAATAGATATACCTAAAAGCATATATGTCATATTTGCAAAAACAATACTTATACCCCAGCTATTTCGTTCTATAGCAAAATAAATATGAAGTATGTTAATTAGTGCTATAGAGAAAAAAATAGAAGAGGGTATAACATATTTTTGCCTTTTTTCATAAGGGAATGAATACCATCCTATATAAAATACAGCAAATGAAATCATAGAAATAATAGATTCAATACTAATATGTATAAAATCATATATACTACGTTCTATTAATATAGGATCTAATTTTGAAAGGTAGAAGAAGGTTATTAAAATCAAAAAAGTTATAAACAAATTTATACCAATAACTACTTTATTTCTCATTATTTTATCCCCCCAGCAAATCAAGATTTTATCATATGTATATATAAATTTCTACAATTTGTCGAACGATTACATAAAATTACAATATTAGACAAATTAAATTGATTAAAAACAAAATTATTGAATTATTATCTATATTGTTGTATGCTAATATAAGGAAAGGGGGCGTTAAATTGATTTTAAAGGCTATAATACTTGGTATTATTGAGGGACTTACTGAATTTTTACCTGTATCCTCAACAGGACATCTCATAATTGCAAATAAATTTATAAGCTTTACGGGAAATTTTGCAAATATATTTGATGTAGTAATACAGATAGGTGCTATACTTGCTGTTATTTTTTATTTTAATGATAAGATTTTCCCAAAGCTAAATGATAAAAAACAATCAAAGAGGGTATTTAACTTATGGTATAAGGTTGTAGTGGGATTTATTCCTGCACTTATATTAGGATTTTTATTTGATGATTATATAGAAGAGCACTTTTTTAACCCTAAAACAGTAGCCCTTGCACTGATAGTTGGAGCAATACTTCTTTTATATGCTGAGGCAAGATTAAAGAGGGTTAAGGTAGATAGTGTAGATAGGATGTCCTATAAAGATGCATTTATGGTTGGTGTATTTCAATGTCTTGCCCTATGGCCTGGTATGTCAAGGTCTGCATCCACAATAATAGGAGGATTATTTTTAGGCCTATCAAGGGAGGCTGCGGCTGAGTTTTCCTTCTTTTTAGCACTTCCAACTATAATAGGTGCTTCAGTTTTAAAGATATTTAAGGCAGGATTTATGTTTACACCCTATGAATGGTTAGTATTGTTTGTTGGAACTTTTGTTTCATTCATTGTAGCCTTAATTGTAATTGCAGCATTTATGAGCTACATAAAGAAGAAGAAGTTGGCACCATTTGCGTATTACAGAATTATACTTGGTATAATAGTTTTGCTTTTACTATAAAGATAGAATAAGCTGGCAATGCCAGCTTATTCTATCTTTATAGTATCCTTTAGTCCTCATCATATTAAATATAGTCTCTGCGTGTCCCTGTTCCTCCTGCTGAATATGCTGAAGCTGTTTTCTTATATTTGTATCAACAGTTTCAAGTATTGCTGTGTTGTAGTTTGAAGAAACGTGTTTTTCTGTAGATAGTGAATCGTTCATAAGCTGTGCATCTGAGAAGGAGAGGTTTTGTTGGTTTTGTGCAGAGGATGGTTTGTTATAGCTCTCATAGATGCTGGTATAATTTACACCATTTTGAGTCAGTATGTTTTTTAGGGTTGTGGCGTGTTGCTGTTCATATCCTGCAAGGGTTGTAAACATATTCTTTACATCAGCGTCAGTGGATAAAGCAGCATATTGTTCGTATTTTCTTATGCAAAGATATTCAGCATCAAGATTTTCCTTTAGATAAGTTATTTCCTTTTGAGTTAGCATATCATACACCTCCAACAATATTTTTTGCAATTATATGATTTATATCACATTAATTTAAAAGTTTTTAAGATATAATAAGATTGAAATTAAACGGAGGTGATATTATGGCAATAAGAAAGATTGTGCATATAGATGAAGAAAAGTGCAACGGATGTGGATTATGTATTCCAAATTGTGCAGAGGGAGCACTGCAAATAGTAGATGGTAAAGCAAAGCTTGTAAAGGATATTTACTGTGATGGATTAGGTGCTTGTCTTGGACATTGCCCACAAGGTGCGATTTCAATAATTGAAAGAGAAGCAGATGAATTTGATGAAAAGGCAGTAGAAGAACATCTAAAATCCCAAACCAAACTTGAAAAAATAACTAATCATCACCATCACCCTCACCATATTGGAGGGGGCTGCCCTGGAAGTATGATGAGACAGATTAAAAGAGAGGATAATGTATCACAGGATGTAAAGGTAGCGTCAAGATTAAGACAATGGCCTGTCCAATTAAGCCTTGTTCCTCCAACAGCCCCATATTTAAATGGAGCAGACCTTTTAATTACAGCAGACTGTGTTCCGTTTGCCTATGGAAACTACCATAATGACTTTTTAAAGGATAGGGCTGTTGTTGTAGGTTGTCCAAAACTTGATGATATAGAATACTATACAGAAAAGTTAACTGATATAATAAGATTAAACAATCTTGAGAGCATTACTGTGTTAAAGATGGAGGTCCCCTGCTGTAGCGGAATGATGTATGCAGCAAAAACAGCAAGAGATAGAGCAGGTTCTGACATACCAATAAAGGTTGTAACAATTGGTATAGAAGGAGATATAATAAAAAGAGAATACGTTTAAAAGTAAAAAATTACAAGGAATAAAAAATCACCTCTACTAAAAAATAATTAGTAGAGGTGATTGCTTTGAAAAAGAAAACAACATTACTAACTCTACTAATTTTTATAATGATATTTTCAGTAGCATATGCACAGGACACATACTATACCGTACAGCCTGGAGATAGTATGTGGAAGATTGCTCAAAAATATCAGGTTGGTATATCTGAAATAGTTGCAGCAAACCCTCAAATTAAAAATCCTTCCCTAATATATCCAGGGCAGAAGGTAAAAATTCCTGTGATAGAAACAAAGGCAATTGAGAGTGAGGTTGTGAGGCTTGTAAATATAGAGAGGGCAAAGGCAGGCCTTCCAGCACTAAAGGAAAATTGGCAGTTATCGAGGGTTGCAAGGTATAAGTCTCAAGATATGATAAACAAAAATTATTTCTCACATTATTCACCAACCTATGGTTCACCCTTTGATATGATTGAATCCTTTGGTATAAAGTTTTCAGCAGCAGGTGAAAACATAGCTATGGGACAGAGAACTCCACAGGAGGTAATGAATGCTTGGATGAACTCACCAGGGCATAGAAGCAACATTTTAAGCCCATCCTATACTGAAATAGGTGTTGGATTTGCAAAGGATAAGTCAGGTAGGTGTTACTGGACACAGATGTTTATAAAACCTATAAGGTAAACAAAAAAGTTGCCTATTTTTAATTGGGCGACTTTTTTGTTTATTATTAATAAAAAGTAACTATTCCAATTGCTTTTTTATATTTTATCTCTTTAAAAAATTTTTTAAAAATTATATAATTACTATGTATATTAAATAAATTAAGAAAGGGGATAAATATGTATATAGGTATAGACTTAGGAGGGACAAACATAGCCGCTGGATTAGTTGATGAAAGCGGAAAAATACTTTATACAAAATCAACTCCAACGCTTGCAGCAAGAGGATATAAGGACGTAATTAGTGATATGAATAGATTAGTTAAGGAAATCATTGAGGAATCAAAGGTTGAAAAAAATGAAATAAAAGCAATAGGTATAGGTATTCCAGGGCTTGCTGATAAGGATGGAAATGTTATATTCTGCGTTAACTTAGGATGGGAGAACATTCCTTTAAGAAAAATGATGGAGGAAGAACTAAACATTCCAGTGTTTATAGATAATGACGCAACAGTTGCAGCACTTGCAGAATATGAATTTGGTGCAATGAAGGGGTGCCAAAGTGGAGTACTTCTTACGCTTGGTACAGGAGTAGGTGGAGGAATAGTTTTAAATGGTGAAGTCTATAGTGGTGCCCACGGAGTAGGTTCAGAAATAGGACATATGATTATAGGAGAAAACTTCTATAACTGTAACTGTGGAAAGAATGGATGTTTTGAAACCTTTGCATCATCAACTGCTATAATTAGATATGCACAAAAGCTAATAAAGGAAGGCAACACAGATACCAAAATATTGGAGCTTGCTGAAGGAGATTTAGAAAAGATAAATGCAAAGATTATATTTGACTGTGCAAAGGAAGGCGACAGGGTTGCAAAAATGGCAGTAGATAGACTTGTAAAATACCTTGTTATAGGAATTTTCAACATAGTAAACTTTATGGATCCAGAGGTTATAGCATTAGGTGGAGGAGTATCTAATGCTGGAGAATATTTATTAAATTTGGTACGTCAAGAATATGAAAAGAACAAATTTTTCAAAACACTTCCAGCAGCTAAAATTGAACTTGCTAAATTTAAAAATGACGCTGGAATATTAGGAGCTGCAATGCTTGGAAAGCACGGAGTAAAATAGTAGCAAACACAGACCACCCTGCATATTATAACAATATGCGGGGTGGTTTTTTATGATATATGCAGTAATTATGTCAGGAGGACTTGGTTCAAGATTTTGGCCAAAATCGAGGAAAGGACTTCCTAAGCAATTTTTGAAGATAATTGGGCAAAAAACAATGATAGAGAATACTGTTGATAGGATTTCAACAATCATTCCAAGGGAAAATATATATGTTGTTACAAATCAAAATTATGTGGGTATTATTAAGAAGCTATTAGGAATTGACAATAAAAATATATTTAAAGAACCTTTAAATAAAGAGACTGCCTCCTGCATAGGCCTTGCAGCTGTTAAACTTTTAAAGAAGGATTTTGAGGCCACAATGGTTGTTCTTCCATCAGACCACTTAATAATAGGGCAGGAGGATTTTGAACAAACCATAAAAAGAGCAGTAGAAGTAGCACAGGATGGAGACTACTTAGTTACAATGGGAGTAACACCAACACGACCAGAAATAGGATATGGATATATTGAAGTAGGAGATAGGGTTCAGGATGATATTTTTAGGGTAAAAAGGTTTATAGAAAAACCAAACTTAGATGTAGCAACCTCATTTTTAGAAAAGGGAAATTTTTTGTGGAATAGTGGTATGTTTGTGTGGCGTGCAGATAGACTCCTGCGGGAGATAAAAAAATACCTCCCAGATTTATATAAAAATCTTATGAGAATATATGAATACATTGGAACAGAAGATGAGGAAAAGGTAATTAGAGAGGAATATGAAAAGATTGATGGGATATCTATAGATTTTGGTGTAATGCAGAGAACCCACAGGGCAGTTGTTATACCAACTAATTTTGTATGGGATGATATAGGAAGTTTTACATCTCTTGAGAGATTTTTAAGCAAAGATGAAAATGGAAACATAATTCAAAACTGTGAAGCTGCTGTTATGGATGTAAAGAATACAACAATAATGGGCGATAAAAGGTTAGTTGCTGCAATAGGAATAAGGGATATGCTAATTATAGATACTGATGATGTAATTTTAGTATGTCCAAAGGATAGGGCACAGAGTATAAAGGATTTAGTTAAGAAGATTTCAAGCAGTGAAGAATTTGAGAAGTTTATATGATTTAAAAAATCCTTCCTAAAAAAGAGGAAGGATTTTTTTGTGTGAAACGAACAGACTTTATGAAGTTTTGCCTTTGTGGTTAACGTAACTCTTGTTATAAGTTTCGAAATGTTAAAAGGACAGTTTTATAATACTGCTATCTGGATAATTTTAGCTTTGTTTTCGTTGGATAATTCTTTTTATTATTCAAGCGAAATTTCTTACATTCTTACAGAAATATGTAAATTATACTTAGAGTTAATTTAAATATCAATTGGCTTTATCAAAACTTGTCGAAAATTACATATTGATAAAATTTTTTGTCTAATTTAAAATATAGTTAACAAAAACTTTAAAATTATTAAAACTATATTTCAACTTCGGAGGTGAATCTATGGTAAAAAAACACAAATTTAATTCTATAAGATTTAAACTAACAATAATTCCATTATTGGTATTATTTATTTCTTATACCTTATTTACTGTTTTAGCAGTAAATTATACAAAAAAGTCTGTGTTATCAACGATGAAAAATGATGGTTTAGAACTTACAAGACAAATGGCAAAAAGAATAGAACAAAGTGGATTGGCGTATAACACGCTAAATGAACAGGTAGAAGATAAAATAAGAGTATCAGGTAGGATTATTTTAGAACAACCATCAATAAATAACGAAATGTTAATTAAACTTGCAGATACCTTAGGTGTAGATGAAATAAATTATACTGATTCAAAGGGTGTAATAATTTATTCTAACCTTCAATCAAGTATTGGAGCAAGTTTTGACGAAAAACATATTTCTTATCCTGTGTTATCAGGCAAACAGAGTGAACTTATGGAAAATATAAGAAAAAGCAGAGAAAACAATAATTACTATAAATATGGCTATATTAAAAATCCAAAGGGTGGAATGATTCAGGTCGGAATACTTGCCAACAAGATACAGGCAATGTATGACCAAACAAGCTATCAGGCAATAGTAGATGAAATAGGTAAAAATCCTAATATAGTTTATGCACTATTTATAGATAGAAATCTAAAGGCAGCAGCCCACAGCATAAAAGAAAGAATAGGAATTGAACTTAAGGATGAGGGTAGTAAAAAAGCAGCTATAGATGGATTAGAATTTGCTTCAGAATATTATTATGATGTAAAGAAGGTAAATGTGTATGATGTTTTAGCACCAGTATATATTAATGGAAAGCACATCGGTGCGATTAATATAGGTATTTCAATGAAACCTGTATATGATGCAATAAATAAAACTATTATTACAATGAGTATTATAGGAATTCTTTCATTTTTACTGGTAGGATCAATACTATTTATATTCTCTAACAATGCAGTAAATGCTATTAATAAGTTTAAAGCTCTACTTTCATATATGTCTGATGGAGATTTAACAAAGGATGTAGACGGAAATCTTATAAAAAATAAAGATGAATTTGGAGAGATGGCAAAGGCTATCTTAGGGGTAAAAGAATCCTTTAAGATGATAATTGGCAACATTAAAGAAAAAGCACAACATATAGGCAAATCATCAGAGGAATTAGCTTCAACATCACAGGAGATGGCAGCAGGTTCAGAAGAAGTTGCAGCTACCATAAATGAAGTAGCAAGAGGAACACATACACAATCTGAAGAGATCTCTGTCGTTGTTAGTTTAATGCAGGATTTAGCTCAAAATATGGATAACATATACCAAAAATTAAAAAATGTAAAAGAATCAACAGATGATACAAAAAATAAAGTAAATATAGGTAAGAATGAATTAAATCTTCTTTTAAAATCAATTGAGGATATAAAACAATCCTTTACTATGGTTAATGATAAGGTACAGAACCTTTCAAATTCTGTAGTAAGAGTAAGTAGCTTTACAGATGCAATAACAAATATAGCAGATCAAACAAATCTTCTTGCATTAAATGCTGCAATAGAGGCAGCACGTGCAGGTGAAGCAGGACGTGGTTTTGCAGTTGTTGCTGATGAAGTTAGAAAACTTGCAGAGGAATCTAAGCGTTCTGCTGATGAAATAAAAAATCTAATTACATCAATTAATGAAGATACTAAGGAAGTAATAACAACCGTAGGTGAGGTTGATAGTTACGTTGTATCTCAAATTGAAACAGTAGATAAAACTGTAAAATCCTTTGAAGATATATTAATTTCAGTTGAGGCTATTGTTCCTACAATAGAAGATGTATATAAATCAGTTGATTCAACAGTTGAGGTTAAGGATCTTGTACTTGCAAAGACTGAAAATGTATCAAGTATAATAGAAGAGGCATCTGCTTCAACTGAAGAAATTTCAGCATCAAGTGAAGAGATGTCTGCTTCAGTGCAGGACATTGCAGAATCAGTACAAGGACTTGCACAAATTGCAGATGAGCTTGTAAAAGCGGTAGAGAGATTCAAAATATAAGACAACAAGGTTAAAAGTAAAATCAACCATTTAGTGGTAATAAGTATATAGGTTTAAGTATATTAATTGAAAAATCATAACATATTTAAAATTGTGTTAAATGCACTTCGTCCTTCCTTTAATCTATGGAAGGATGAAATTTTTTTTGTTATAATTAAATTACACATTCTATAAAGGGGGTATAAAATGAAAGACTTACTAAAATTATTTTTAATTTTTATTTTAGGGGGACTTTTATCTGCAGCCTTTATTTTTTTAAATTTAAATCCTATAATATCATCTACAATATTAACTTTATTATTGCCATTAGTAACCTATTTTACTTCTAAAAGGGTGGTGTATGTAAAGGAAAAGGTTGAAAAAAATGGTATAAATTATACAGATATATCAAAAAAGCTTGCAAATAGCAGCAGGGATATATATATCAAGCAATAAACTATATGATTTATCAAAGGAGATATATAGCTTATCAGATGAAATAACTGTACTAAGCGATAAGGACAATTCAAATATAAAATCAATAATAAAAGAAATAGAGAACATTATGTCAAAGGTTTCAGACATAATGAGATCAGCCCAAGATGCAAAGAACTTTTCAAACTATTGTATAAAGGATATTAAAGAAAATGAAAATTCAATAAAGACTTCAAGACAAAATTTTGACGAACTAATAAATGTATATAGGAATTTTTCAAAGAGCAAGGATGAGCTTGTTACATCTTCACAAAAGATTTATGAGATTGCAGATTATATAAATGAAATTGCAAATAAGACACACCTTTTATCTTTAAATGCAAGTATAGAGGCAGCACGTGCTGGTGAATCTGGACGTGGATTTTTAGTGGTAGCTTCAGAAATTAAAAAGCTTGCAGCTCAATCAAAGGAATTTAGCGATAATATTAAAAGGGTATTAGATGGAATTACTCAAAATATCAATAGACTTGATGAAGTATCAAACCAAAGTTCAATGAAGATGGAACAGACAAAGGTGGAGATGGAGGAGCTTTATAATTCAATATACAGATTTATAAATTCTTCTGTTGAGCTTAACAAAAATATTGATAATGTAATTATACAGGCAAAGGGAATAGAGTCTTCAACAAACTCAGCACTTGAAACTGCACAGGCTGTTTACTCATCCCACGAAAATACATCTTCGTTGATAGAAAAGGCAGCAGAACTTATACAAAATCAATGGACTGTTGTAGAAAAGTTTAAAGTTATTTCAAATGATGTTTCTTCAGCATCAGATGAATTTTTAAGCAAAAGTATAGATAAAAGTGTAGAGGATAAATTAGTTGAGATAGGTAAAAAAATAATGGAATACAGAGGAGATAAGTCAGAGGCAGCATTGAAAAGATTATGCAAAGAATTAGAAATAAATGATGTCTATTATGCAAATTCACAGGGAATATTTGAATATGGTACAACAAAGGATGCCTTAGGTCTAAATATATTTGAACTTGATAAAAGATATAGAGATTTTGTAAAGAGTGGAAGGGAAGTTCAAATATATCCATTAACAAGAAGATTAGATACAGGAGAACTATTTAAATTTATGGCTGTAAAGAGATTGGATAAAGAAGGGGTAATATCAGTCGGTATATCTATAGACAAACTCCTAAATAAGTGCCACCCAGGTGAAATGTGACATTTCCCATAATATGTATTAAATTATTACTATAATTTTTAATCTAATAAGCGACATTCATCTTAGATTTTTGGCTCTTTGTCAATTGTTGGGGCGGGTATTCGATTAGAATGCCTGTCCTTTCTTATTTGAGAGTGATTTTAGAAAGATAGGTTAGATTGGGGAGAG
>NZ_JAIHAO010000044.1:0-15293 GCF_020054765.1 Caloramator sp.
TAGCTAAATTTTGAAAAAGCCCCATGAATGGATTTCAATGGGCTCTTTCGTGAGCTTTAGCAATTCTTAGCTTTTCGACTTTGGAAAAGTCCGTAATTCGGCACAGGACGTGCCGATCCGAGCGGCCATCAGGACGATGGCATGGCGAGGGTAGGACTTTTTCAAACAAAGAAAAGTTTAGAATTGCTTAGCGAAATGAATCGATGCCCAAGAAATCCTTCATGGGGCTAATCAATATATAACTTTTTCAACAGCCTGTAAATTCTTTAAACTTCCTAATTTTTTCAAATAGAAAAACATATGTTTATATTTCTCCATCAGTTATTGTTTTAAAAATTGCATACATTACCTTATCAATTAATTTCTTTGCATCATTTATTGTATTTTTACTGCTAATTTCTACCCTAAGTGCCTTATCACCAAACTCCTGCATATAACATTTGCTCTCTCCTAAAATATTTACCCTATCCTTATTTAAAATGTCTCTTATTTTATTTGCGTAATTTATATTACTATCATAGTTTTCATTTTTTTCTACTCTTAAAAGTATAGTATCCTTATTTACCATTTTGTCATTCACACATATGTCTAAAATAATATACCTTCCGTTTTCTTTTGTTATCCTACTTAGCTTCCTCTCTAATATCTCCTTATCACCTACATAACCTAAATTAATGAATTTTACTCCAAATCCATTTTGTAGATTTTCTATGTAGTCTAAAAGGTCCTTTATACTTCCATCACTAAAGCTATTATCACTTGTTGTATAGAGTACAATGTTAAAACTATCTTCACCTAAAAAGGTATACTCCTGTATTCTTCTTGCAAACTTCGTAAGATAAAGAATAGATAAAACTGTAACTGCAATAATAGTTGTAATTATAAAGACTTTAAAATACTTCATAACACCACCTACAAAAATAATAGCTTCATATCTATAAATATGAAGCTATTATTTTACTTATTCTTAATAAAATATGTTATTTTATCACCTGCTCTATTTCCCTCATATAAAAGCCTTTGAACCACATTATTTTTATTCTTTATTACAACATTTGCTACAACCTTAGTATCATTATATGTGTTTGTAACTATTGTAACAACGTAATCAGCATTATCTATGCTATCGGATATTTCAACAGAATTATTTTTTATGGAATCAAAAATATTAAACATATCAACACTTGTTAGATATTTAGTAACCATATAATCCTTGTTTATATCAATATAAATTTTATTATTTCCAATTCCTTTTTTAGGTATTCTCTCTATTACATCCTCTAAGAGCGAAACGTAATATTCTTTTGCTCCTTTGAACATCTCTTTTTTCATTATTCTTTTTATAAATTCATCCTCTATACTATTATCTACATAATATCTATTTCCATCCTCGTCAATCAAATTAGGCTGTGTCTCATCCGTTATTCCTGCAATATATTTGAAGGTTGCTACTTTTTTGTTTGAGTCATAAAATTCAATAAAAAAATCTGGTTCAAATTTAGTTTCTGCTGTTATGTCCTTTGCTTCATATATTTTATTTAAAAATCTTTTTATTGAAGAGGCATCAAACATTGTATATCTTCCTGCAAGTCTTGTACTTGTTATAATAATTCTTTCGTATTTAGTCTCTTTTTTTATTTTGCCTTCTATCTTTGGATTTATATGTTTAAATACACTACAGGAAGTACTTAAACATATAAATAGGGCTAAAGCAAAAATCAAAAATTTCTTCACTCTATCACCATCCTATAGTTCTTCCCATATAGTATAAATCAAAGTATTTACCATTAACCATTATACCACGTGATATTTTACCTTCAAATTTAAATCCCCATTTAAGATATAGACTTATAGCAGACATATTGTCCTCTCTTACCTGTAGTTCTACCTTTTTAATTTTTTCTGTGCTTTGAGCCCATTTAAAGAAATAATCCATAAGGCTGTTTCCAACCCCTATATTCCAGTAGTCCTTAAGAACTGCAATTCCTAATTCTCCTCTATGCATAAGCCTTTTCCTTTGGGATGCAACAAAGCTCAAATTACCTATAATTTTACCATCTAATATTGCAACAATATAAAGACAGTTTTCTCTGGTATTCAAATTATATATAAGGTTTTTTTCTTGATCATAATTCAGATAATAATCATCCATACCAAATGTTAAATTATCTGACTCTGTGCCTAATTTATTATACATTGAGACTAATTCCTTTGCATCTCTCTCTTCTGCACGTCTTATACCAAGCTTTTTTCCATTTTTAAGCTCATAAATCATCATCACTTAATCACCCTAACTTCTTTTTAGCTTGTGAAAATTATATACAAAAACTCCAACTATGAATACAAATATACAAATAAATTGTGATGTTGAGAAAAACAATACATTGCCTCTTGGATCGTCTCTTAAAAACTCAACCATAAACCTACCTACACTATATAGAATCATATAAAGACCAGCTACTTGACCGTTATGTTTTGCCTTTTTAGAAAAATAAAATAACACTGCTGCAATTAAAAAGTTTCCTAAGCTTGAAATTAACTGTGTAGGTATAAGTCTTACTCCATTTGGTGCAAAGGGCGAGTTTTTAAATACTACTCCTAATGGACTTGTTGTTTCTTTGCCATAGCAGCAGCCCGCTGAAAAACATCCTATTCTTCCAAAACCTTGGGCTACTGCAATTGCTGGTGCTGCAACATCAAACATTTTTAAAAAATCAACCTTCTTTTTTCTGCAGTATATATATGCTACTAAAACTCCACCTATCAAACCTCCATATACTACAAATCCACCCTTAATCATATCCTTAAGCACAACAGGATTTTTTATTACATAAGGTGCTTCTGCTATTATAAATAGAAGCTTAGCACCAATTACTCCTCCTAAAACCCCAAAGATTGCAATATCAAGTACAACATCATCACTTATTCCAACCCTTCTTGCCCTATACATACTAATAATAACTGCCGAAAGAATACCAACAGCTATCATAAAGCCATAGCTATATATTGTTATATTACCTATTCTAAATAATATTGGATGCATAACACCTTACCCCCTTAGCATATAAACCTTTTCTAATAAAAAAGCTATTAATAAAATTATACCAGAATATAAAAAAATTGATATACCTGTGTAAAAACCATCCTCCCTAAATTCCTCAAAGGCCTCCTCCATTGCCTCCTCGGTATATGGATTTTCCTTCATATCATAAAAACCATAAAGTGGGCTTTGTCTTCTAATCCTTCTAAGTTTTGCATCTTCGTTTCTTTTATAAAGTTGAGGTATAGCTAAAATCATACTAAAGCCACCAAAGTAATATAGTGTAGTATAGATATTTTTAATTATATTTTTATGTCTTATAAGTGCGTATATTATTGAAATAACAGATAATACAATAATTGATATAAAAGAAGCCATAAGTACAAATTTAACTCTTTTTTTTATCAAAAATATCTTTTGTTTTTTATCCATAATCCACCTCATTTAATTAAAGTTTTATTCACTATCTCCTCAAATAGATTATAAAACTTATCATTGAAAATTTCATCCCTTATAAAAAAGCTCATCCTAAATACATATCCCTTATTAGTCTTAACAAAATATTCGTAGACCCTATAGTATTTATTATCATTTCCCCTCCTTATATATTCAAGTAAATATCCATCTTTATTTGCTACCTTTTTATTGTAAATATTAAAAAACTTAAAATCAACTACTCCAGTAGCACTCTTTTGGGAATTATCCAAATATTTTTCTAAATCTTTAATATTTAAAACCTCAACTATTCCTCTTATACTTCCATCGCTTGATTTAAAATCTGCGTGATATAAAACTTCATTATCTTCAAAATTAATTTCAATATGCTCAAAATTCACAGGTAGATAATATATTATACCATACCTTTCTACTTTAATCTCTTTATAATTCTCTATATTTAAGTTTAAACTTACCTTGTACAATTTAAAAATCGACAACCAATTTAAAGATAAAATAAAAACTATTATAGATACAAGTACAACTAAAAATATTTTATTTTTACCCATAAAACCCCTCCCATTTAAAACTTAAAAAGCCCCATCTGAGTTTTACTCTATGGGGCTCAAAATCTACTTATCCTTTGGTTTAGGAATCATTATACAGCCATTGTAGGGATTATAGGTCATAACCCACATACCCTTATCCTTTATTTTCATCCACTTTATAAAACCTGTCATACCACTATAGGGCTGGGATTTGACATCATTTTCTCCTTCTATACCGTATAGTAGATATTTAACTTCTCCATCCTTATCATACTTTATTCCAAAGTAGTAGTATCCTGTATTCTTGCAATATTTTAAATAGTTAATATAAGGATATGCCATCTTTACATGGTATATTGCACAGTAGTAAGGATAATATTTATTGTCTTTTAATTTAATATCATAGTCTAACTTAACCTTCCACCACCTACAATTTGAATACTCTTCAGTTATTCCATCTACCTCTTCAAAATCCCTAAGTATCTCCTCGAAATAATTTGCGTGTTTTTGCTGTTTCTTTGTTTCTAGCTCTTCGTTCCTTAAAAATTCTACTTTGGCTGCCTCATCATATATAGTGTCTTCTTCATCTCCTTTCTCTTCTTTAACTTCCTCTAATTTCATAACTTCTTTCTTTATTTCATTTTCATATTCAATAAACTTCTCTGCTTCCTTTTCTACAACTTCATCTTTAACTTCAACTTCAACTTTAACCTCTTCTTTAGGTTCCTCTACTGTTCTCTTTTTTACAACAAACCTGTCCTTAAAACTTGCCCTTTCTTTTCCCACATATCCTACAAGTGGAAAATTGGTCTGTTCTGCCTCTACAACTATAGTTGAAACATTAAACTTATCAACATTAAGACCTGTATCTGCTACATTATCCTCCTTATATTCCCACCAAATTTCTCCTCTTCCTGTATCATCAACAGGCACCTCTCCAAGCCTTGCTGTATAGAGTGGATTTTTTGTTGTATCAATTAGATAACATACATATGGGCCCTTTTCTTTAACAAGATTCTGTACATAAACAGTAATCTTACACTTACCGTTCTTGTTTTCAATCTTTGTATATCCCGTTGGCTGCTTATCTATAGCTATTCCAAAGCCCTTATCTTCTTCCTGTAATATTATGAAATATCTACTATAACTTTTTTTAGCAGACACTCTTATACCTCCCAGTTAATGTTCATCATTATAGTATATGAACATTAACCGAAAAATTGTCCTTATTTTTTAAGTTTTGTATAAATTATATTAGAAAGTTTAGCAAACTCCTCAATACTTAATGTCTCTCCTCTTCGTGCCTCATCAATATCAGCCTCAATAAACACATTGTGAAGCTCATCCTCCTTAAGCCCTATTGGCTTTAGAGCATTAAAGAGGGTTTTTCTTCTCATATTAAAGGCGTGTCTTACTACATTAAAAAATAAATCTTCATCCACTACGTGATATTTTGGGGGTCTTAAATCCATCTTTATTACACTTGATTCCACCTTTGGAGGTGGTACAAAGCAGTTTCTTGATACTTTACATACCTTATGTACGTCACAATAGTATTGAACTAATATAGAAAGAGAACCGTATTCCTTTGTACCAGGTTTTGCAACTATCCTATCTGCAACTTCCTTTTGAATCATAACTATAATCGATTTTAAAGGTAATTTATCCATTAAAACCTTGGTTAATATTGGTGTTGTTACATAATATGGTAAATTTGCAACAAGCTTAATATTTTCTAACTCCTCTTCCTCTATAAGCTTTTTAAAATCAACCTTTAACGCATCATTATGTATTATTTTTATATTTTCAAAGTTTGCTAAGGTTTCATTTAATATAGGGATCAACGTGTCGTCTATTTCAACTGCAATAACCTTTTTACATCTTCTTGCCATCTCCTGAGTTAAAACACCAATACCAGGCCCTATCTCAATAGCAGTACTATTTTCATCAAGCTCTGCAGAATCAACAATTTTATTAAGAATATTTTGGTCTATTAAAAAGTTTTGTCCTAAACTCTTACTGAATTTAAATTCAAAATGCTTTACTATATCTTTAGTTTTTGAAGCAAGACTCATTCTTTTCCCTCCTTTGCTCTATATACAGCTCTTTCAAAATCTTCTCTTTTTATTCCATATCTATTTAATCTATTTAGAAACTGTTTTGCATTTCCATATCCTATTCCTAAAATTTTCCCAACTTCATCCCTAAGTTCAGATGCGTTTTCTGTATCAGCAAGTCCGTATTTTATGATATCCTCCATTGTAAACTCTATCTTAGGATTTTCAATCTCTGTTTGAACTTTATTTAAGGCGTCCCTTATGCTCTCTATGCTTGCATTTTCAACTCCTATGTCTCCATTTTTAATAGCTCTATCCCTTGGCATATATGCGTGTTTACATCCCTTTACCTTTTCTGATATTGTTCTTCTTATCTTCTCTCCTGCATAATCAGGGTCAGTAAATATTATAACCCCTCTTGTTTTTTGTGCTTCCCTTATCCTCTCTATTGTTTTTTCCGTAATTCCAAAACCACTCGTAACTATTACATCTGCATCAACTGCCTGTTTTACCTTAATTAAATCATCTCTTCCTTCTACAACTATAACTTCTTTAATCAAACTAAACACCTCTTTTATTATACTTCTACACAACCTAATAATTATACAAAAAAATAAGGTGGAAATCCACCTTATTTTAAAACATAAACATCTACATATCTAACTCCCCAGGTTCTGTATTCACGGCTTCCTGGATTAAAATAAAGGTCAATCTTATTTCCCTTAATTGCACCACCTGTGTCCTCTGCTATTGCAAATCCATAGCCAGGAATATATAGCTTTGTTCCAAGCGGTATAACCTTAGGGTCAACTGCAACTGTACTGTACCCATTTTCATCTCTTCTTGCTTTTGTACCTGTTGCAGTTATTCCAAATCCAGGACTTCCGGGCATCTTACCTGTATCTTCATAGCTTGAAGTATAACAGGTAGCTCTCATTCTAAACTTTTTAACATAGAATATCTTGCTCTCACCTCTTGATATCCAAGCAAGTGTTCCGTATGCTATAACTTTATTTACTGGAGCCTTTTTTACATTTTGTGCTACAACTTGTCTTGAAACCTCTTTTCCATCTTCATATACTACCTTTGTTACAATTTCCTTCTCTCCATCTTGACCATCCTGTAGAACTTCGGTTGTCCCCTTTGCAAGGTTATTATTTGCCTTTCTTACTATAGTATAAGGTATTCTTTCTGTTTTTGTTATAATTTGTTCTTCTACCCTTGTTATTTTGATATTGGTTCCTTGTTCTACCTTAGATGTTAAGGCTGGAGATACTTTGTCCTTTTCATTTAGGACAATACCTTCTTCTTGTAGTACGTCTTCTACCTTATCTTGAGCAGTTTTTATTGTTATTACTTTACCATCAACCTGAATGGTAACTGGAACTGCTCTTTTTATATTTATAACAGCATCATCTTCTACTTTACTGTCAAGCCCAGGTGTAACTATATCCTTGTCTCCTACACTAACATTACAAGACACTAAGACATCCTTAACCCTTGCCTTAAAGGTAGCCACCTTAACTACTTCTTTGCCATCTACTATTGTTACTGTTTTCTCAGATTGAACATAAAAAATTAAAAAGGCAACTACACAGGCGGTTACAATGCCAAGAAACCTGGGATTACCTATTATTCTGGTCTTTACCTTAGAGGTCATATTGCTCATATTAACACCTCCTTATTGGGACCAGGGACAACTATCACATTATACACAATTCGTCATTAATTGTCAAATACCCCAGCTTCCCAAGCTGGAAAATTTTTAATGCCTATAGTTGGCATATTATATATAAAAAATTATAAACAAAAATAATAGCATTCATACACTCTAATCCCAGCACGGAGGCAACTTATTAATATTATATACAAAAATTTCAAAAAATAAAACCCAATTATTCACTTTTCATTTTTTTTACAAAAAATTAATTTAAGGGCTTATAGATTAAAAGCCCTTAAACCATTGTTATATGTAGTCTCCTCCACCTTTTTATAATCAAGTTCCTTTATCTTTGAAATTTTATCTATTACATAAATTAAATATGAAGAATCATTTCTTTTTCCCCTATTAGGCTCTGGTGCCATATAAGGGCAGTCAGTTTCAACTAAAATATATTCAAGAGGTATATTTTGTACAACCTCCACAGTTTTTTTAGCATTTTTAAAGGTAACTACTCCTGTGAAGCCTAAAAAATATCCAAGTTTGACAACTTCCTTTGCAAACTCATAGCTTCCAGAATAACAGTGAAGAACACCTGTAACTCCCTTAAACTCTTTAATAATCTTTAAAGTGTCCTCGTGGGCATCTCTATCGTGAATTACAACTGGTTTATTTAACTGCCTTGCTAAATCCATCTGCTCCATAAATAGTCTTTTTTGTTTTTCTCTATCGTGGGGATAGTAATAATCAAGTCCAATTTCTCCAACTGCAACAATCTTATTCTCTGAAAGTAAATCACCAATAATATTCAAATCATTCTTCTTTTCTGCTTCGTGGGGATGAAGACCAACTGCACCATAGAAAAAATCATATTTTTGTGCAAGTTCTACCGTATTAAAACACCCTTCAATACTTGCACCACAATTTAGTACAAGTCCAACACCTGCTTTTTTAATTTTGTCTATAACCTCTTCTCTATCTTCGTTAAAAGCTTCATCATCATAATGTGCGTGTGTATCGAATATCAAGCTATCACTCCTTACTTAACCTGTGCACCTGCTTCTATATCGCCATCAACTGTAGCAAGAACAAGCTTTTCCTTATCTGAAGTTGAAGCTGCTAAAATCATTCCATAGGAGTCTACTCCTCTTAATTTTACAGGCTTTAAGTTAGCAACTAATATAACATTTTTTCCAATTAGCTCTTCTGGCTTAAAGTGTTTTGCAATTCCTGAAACAACCTGTCTTTGCTCTCCACCTAAATCAACCTTTAGCTTTAAAAGTTTATCTGCTCCCTCTATTTTTTCACACTCTAAAACCTTAGCAACCCTTAAATCTATTTTTGAAAAATCATCTATTGTAATTTCACTCTTTATAGGTTCCATCTTCTTCTCCTCCTTCTTCTCTTCCTTTTTATTCAACTTTTCAAGTTCCTCAAGCTTTTTTTCAACATCTATTCTTGGGAATAGAAGTTCTCCTCTTTTTACTCTTGTTCCATTTTTAATGTTTCCAAATGTGTTAATTGAATCCCAAGTTAAATCATCAAAGTTAAACTGATTTTTTATTTTTTCTGCAGTATCTGGCATAAATGGTTGTAATAATATAGTCACAAATCTTATTGACTCTGATAGGTTGTATAGAACTTCCTTAAGTCTATCCTTGCTGTTTTCGTCCTTTGCAAGAACCCAAGGCATAGTCTCATCTATATACTTGTTTGCTCTTGAAATTAGTTTCCATATTTCATCCATTGCATCACTTATTCTGTATTTATTCATAAGCTCTTCAACTTTTGTTGGAGTCTCTACTGCAAGAGTCTTTAATTCATCATCATATTGACCCTCTTGTCCTCTTGAAACTTCTCCATCGAAATACTTTTCAACCATTGTTAATGTTCTTGATACAAGGTTTCCAAGGTCATTTGCAAGATCTGAGTTTATTCTCTTTATAAACATTTCATTTGTAAACTGTCCATCTTGACCAAATGGTATCTCTCTTAAAAGATAGTATCTTACTGCATCAACACCAAAATGCTCCGTAAGAACAACAGGATCTACAACATTTCCCTTTGACTTTGACATCTTTCCACCATCAACAAGCAGCCATCCGTGTCCAAAAACCTGCTTTGGTAGTGGTAAATCAAGTGCCATAAGCATTATTGGCCAAATAATTGTATGGAATCTTATTATATCCTTTCCTACAAGATGTACATCTGCAGGCCAATATTTTTTGTATAATGTATCATCTTCACTTCCATATCCTAATGCAGTTATGTAGTTTGCAAGGGCATCTATCCAAACATATACAACGTGCTTTGGATCAAACTCTACAGGTACTCCCCAAGTAAAGGATGTTCTTGAAACACATAAATCCTCAAGTCCTGGTTTTAGAAAGTTATTTATCATTTCATTCTTTCTACTTTCAGGTTGAATGAATTCTGGATGTTCCTCAATATATTTTAGTAATCTATCTTGATACTTAGATAGCTTAAAGAAATACGCTTCTTCCTTCGTCCATTCCACATCTCTTCCACAGTCTGGACACTTACCATCCTTTAGCTGTGTTTCTGTAAAGAAGGATTCACAAGGAGTACAGTACCAGCCTTCGTAATATCCCTTGTATATATCTCCATTGTCATATAGCTTTTTAAATATGTATTGAACTGCCTTTTCGTGATAGTCATCTGTCGTTCTTATAAATTTATCATAAGATATGTTCATTGTCTTCCAAAGTTCCTTAATTGAAGCAACAATCTTATCAACATATTCTTTAGGAGTAACACCATTTTTTTCTGCTATTCTTTGTATCTTTTGTCCGTGTTCATCTGTTCCTGTTAAAAACATTACATCATATCCTGTTAATCTCTTGAACCTTGCCAATGCATCTGCTGCAACAGTTGTATAGGTATTACCGATATGTAGCTTATCACTTGGATAATAAATTGGGGTTGTAATATAAAATCTCTTCTTCTCCATTTATTTCTCTCCTTTCTTTTTTGTTTATAAACTTATCTGTTCTAGAAGTATTATTTATTATACTTTATCATTTTTATACTATAAAAAATAAACCTCGCCCCTTATAGGGGCGAGGTATCGCGGTACCACCCTACTTCGCCTTTCGGCCTTAATTTGGATAACGGCAATGCCGCAACAGCCTACATATCGACTGCTGTGCTCCAGAGCCATCTTCACATAACCCTATGCCGCTGGCTTTCACCTACCCCAGCTCTCTTTTGACACGGTATTATGCTACTCTCTCCTTCAAAGCATTTAACATTATTAAAATTAATGTACAAAATTTGATAGTTTTTGTCAAGACCACAGGGTTAATATCCTATTTATCATTAGTAAAAATTTATTTTGTTTATATACTTCAATTCTGTAGGAATGCCCCATAACATCATCTTTTCCAATAGACTTTACAACCAATTCATCTAAACCATCTCCATCTATATCACAAACTTCCTCAACTATCCTTACCATATAGGAATACCTTCTTGCAGGTCTTTTTCCAAAATTATATTTTATTTTAAAATTAGTATCTAATACTTCAAAGATTTGTATATTTCCTACCTTAAACATCATATTATTTCTTCCAATATTATTTATTAAATATCCACCATCAAATTTAAAAATATTTGTTATATCCTTTCTTTTGATTTGCCTTTTAAATTTATATACAAACTGCCCTCCCTTAAAATCATATTTATATATATTTGTCTTATTTTCACCCTTTGACAAAACAATTATTCCATCCTCAATCATAAAGGCAGATGGTAAAATGTCCTCTCCAATTTTACCAAAAAACATTAAGTCTAATTCTCCTTTATCTACCTTATATATTTCAACATCTGCATTTCTATTCAATATTACTATTTCATCTAATCCATCTTTATCCAAATCCCCAGTTTTTATATTCACAACATCTTTATTTTTTATATATTTTTTTGTATATATATCTCCCCAGTTTGAAAATATAATAAGTTCTCCCTTTGGAGTTACTGCACAAAAACTGCCTTCACCTTTATAGTTTATGCTTTCTATAAATTGTATGGGAAAATCAACTTTAAATTTATATTCCCCTATAAATTCATTTCCACTTTTATTTAACCTATATACCTCTGTATATTTTAGCTTATTTGATATTCTGTAGATTACCTTTTTTCCACCCTCATCTATTATTGCAGTATATCTACGCCCTACAGTTTTAAGATAAAGTTCCTCTTGTGATAAGCTTAAAAGGTTATCTCCCTCAAAGCTTTGAAAGTATTCATCCGATATGGCATATTTTTTAAGTCCAAATTGTCCAATTTCATCTAATAAAAATCTTGAGGTACCCTTTAACATTGAAACAATTAGTAAAAAGTATGAAATATAGAATATTAATTTATTTATGTTTGTTTCCTCCCTTTTTTTATCCACATAGTCCACATAAACGCCTGAGGATATATCGTGAAGGGTTCTAAGTTTTTTGTCAAAAAGGGCATATAGGTAACCTATATAAAAAAGGCTTGAAGCTATTCTAAATATTTCTCTTTTCAGAGCAATTTTATAGGAATAATCAGAAAGTCTAACCTTTAAAAGCATCATTCCTAATGTCTGGCCAAATTTAGCCTGCATAAACACCCTGTATATAAATAAAGCAAATAGAGATAGAAGATATGCATATGCACCAAGTTCTGATAATATTAAATAAACTATAATAAATATAGTCCAATCTATCAAAAAAGCAGCAGAGCGAGAAACAATAAGTAGTAGTTTTTCCATAATAACACCTCATACTTATTTTTCCCGCTTCTTTATTTTTTACGCCTCTTTATATACAACCCTATTTCTTCCTGATTTTTTAGCATTATATAGAGCCTCATCTGCTAAATCTATTGAATAGTCTATGTTGTTTCTATATTTTGTAACACCTATACTAATTGTAAACTTTATATTTAAATTATCTTCTTGATATGTGAAGGACTCTACTTTTTTTCTAAGTCTTTCTGCAATATTTAGGGCATCCCTTTTTGTTACACCTGTAATAACTAATAGGAACTCTTCTCCCCCAAACCTTATTGCATAGTCTCCCTCTCTTATTCCCTCCTTAAAAATATTTGATAATGCTCTTAATACTTTATCCCCAACCATATGTCCATAGGTATCATTTATTCTTTTAAAATAATCTATATCTGCCATCATAAAATATGTGTCCACACTATCCTCATCAAGTTTAGATGATAACTGTTCCATCAAAAACCTCTTGTTATATAGACCTGTTAACGAATCCATATTAACTTTATCATTTAAATCAGTTTTATCCTTATTTAACCTTTCAATTATTTCATTAAATTTATTTTTGAATACTTCAACTTCGTTTATATTATCAAGCATACTATCTGAACTTTTTATTCTTGTTAGAGTTGTTATGCTAACTATTACTCTATTTATATATTTGTTTATTGATTCGGAAATTATATAGGCAAATACTATTGCCAAAACCACAGTTAAAAAGAAATATAGTGCAACCTTTTTAAATAGGTCATTCAAAAATTCATTTCTTATGTCCTGTCTATCTATTGTAACAATCATACTAAAATCTGTATTTTTTATTGGTTCTATTATGTCTTCCTTATATTTTTTATTCTCTTTAGACATCCTAAACAGATTCTTTCCAAAACTATCCTGTATGATTATATTGCCTAAACCAACTAAATTATAATCCTTCAAAATATAATCAAACTTTTTTGAATCAATATATCCAACAACTACACCATATCTTCCATCTTCTCTATATGGTGCTGAAAATGCAACATAATCTACTCCATCTTCTTCAATTACTGTGCAAAAGAAACCATTGTTAAATAAAAGACTTTCCTTAATATTCAAACTATCATATTTTTTATATAATGCCAAATCTCTATAAACTTCAATCATCCATCCATCTTTATCTATATACTTAAGTTTAGTATATTCTTCTCTTGTTAACAAAAATCTTCTCAATACCCCTTCTATCTCATCTCTTTTATAGGTCTTTAAGTTATCCGAATTGGAAAGTAGCCTCATATCATTTATATTCATTTCAACAAAGGCCTCAAGATATCTCTTATTTCTATTCAGTACTTCTATAATATTTTTTTCATCATTTTCCGTAAAAGTGTTGGTTACTGATAAAAGAAAAGTAGATGAAAACATTATTAGCGGAAGTATCGAAATTGCTAATAAAAATAACGTTATAACTACCTTCAATCTTTTAAACATTTTAACCCACCCTAACCTTTGTTAATGTATCCAAAAAATTTATTTATTTGAGATTTTAATTTGCTAAATTCATATATTTTATAGAAGAATATATTTTTACCTTCTATCCTTTTTTTATTTTCTACCGCGTCGATTATCTCTCCCATTACATCCTCAACTTGATTTACTATATAGTTTGCAATTGGAATGATAGAAATAATAATAAATACTAAAAACACAATTATCTTCAAAAGTATGTTTTTATAGAGTATATCCTTAAAATATTGATTATTAATGTCAGCAACTAAAGCCCAGTCTGAGTTTTTTATTGGCAACTTTATTTCAGCGTTTTGATTAAAGTTCTTATCTGCCTTTTTTATTAAGAACTTATCTCTGCTATCCATTATATATATCTCAGCTATTGCATCTAAATTTATATTGTTAGTAAAAAAATCTACTGTATCCGTTGGCATATATGCAATACAAGTTGCATATATTTCTTGGCCTATTAAAAAATTCGATGCAAAACACATATAAGCTTTGTTATCCTCTTCGTTTGTATAAAAGGCAATATCTCCGTGTTCAATTGCATATTTATCAAAATAATCAAGCTGTGCCTTTTTATATTCTCTAATTCTTCCATCTCGATGAACCTCTAAAACTTCACCATTCTTTTTTATAAATTTCATCTTCTGAAAATCATCTCTTACATTCATTACCCTCTTAAATACGTCTATTATCTCTTCCCTTTTAAGGGTTTTTACGTTATCAGATGTTGCAACTAACTTAACATCTTTAATATTAACCTCTACAAACCTTTCAATATACTTTTTTTCCTTTTCAAGCACGGATTGTATATTCCTTTTATCATTAGATATAAAAAAGTTAAAGGTATTATTGAAAAACAAAAATGCAAAAGTCAAAAGAGGTACCAGTGATGAAATCATTATCAATGTAATAACAAAAAACCTGATACTTTTTTTCATATATAGCTCTCCTCAAATTACCTTTGTTTAATTATATTATATCAATATTTTGTCAAAAAAACATTAAAGTTGTCGTAAAATTTTAAAATATACCTTAATATTTTATAATAAATACACAAAACCCCATAAACAGATTGTTGACAAACCTATTTGTTAGCTAAAGTATGAAAAGCCCCATGAAAGGATTTCAAAATAGCATATTTCATGAGCTTTAGCAATTATTGCTTTTCGACTTTGAAAAAGTCCTAAATTCGGCACAGGACGTGCCGAGCCGAGCGGCCATCAGGACGATGGCATCGCGAGGGTAGGACTTTTTCAAACAAAGAAAAGCTTAGAATTGCTTGGCG
>NZ_JAIHAO010000045.1:0-14882 GCF_020054765.1 Caloramator sp.
TTTGTAGTTAATTTAATTTTACCAGGCATCTAAAACAGGTGCATATTTTTTTTGTAAAAAAATATGCTGAGGCTACGCCCCAACATTTATTATAGAACCATTTTTGTTTTAAGTTAAGAATTAAGAACAAGTCGACAAATACAATATAAATCAACATATCTTTCATTCTTAAATCAAAATCTGTTGAATAAAAGAGTCGAATGTTTTTTCACATTATGTTTTTTTAAAGTAAACTGTCGGAAACTTTTTGTAGTACATCTGTAATAATGACAAACATTTCTGCATATATTTGGTATAATAACCCTACAATTTGAAATTGGGGGGGTTTTTATGTATAGAGATGATATACTACCTTATAGGAGAGTTGCTGATAACAAAGTTCATAAAAAAATAAGTATTGATTTATTTTCTTTTAGGCATTTGCTATTGCTTTTAAGTGCTCTGTTAGTAAGTAGAGTGGTTATGTTAAAGGCACTTATGCCCTTTGGGGTAGCATTTTTAGTGGCAGCATATTCTATCTTAAATAAGTTAGAAACATTTTTAGTGTCTATATTTGTTGCTTTAGGCTATGTACTCTCTTTTCAAAATTATTTATCTTATTCTCACGTAGTAACAGTCTTGGCACTTATGGTTTTTATTCCTTTTTTATCAGAAAATAAGAAGATATATAAGTTTGCTATATTGGCGTTTATTATAAATATAGTTATAAATATAGCGTTTAGATTTTATGTTAATTTAGATATTTTACTCTATGATATAATAGTATCTATTTTTGAATCTTTAATAATGGTATCAAGTGCATATATTTTTAGTTATGGTATTCCATTGTATTTCAATAAACAATCAAGGAAGCTCTTTTCAAAAGAAGAAATTATATGTTTTATACTTGCACTATCACTTGTAGTATCAGGGCTATGGGATATTAATATAAATGGTTTTTCTTTAAAGAATATTATATCTATGTTGGTTGTAATATGCTTTGGGTATAGTGAAGGGGCAAGTATGGGAGCAGCTATAGGAGTTACAATGGGTGTTGTCTCTGGAATTTCAGATCCATCTATGGCGGTTAACCTTGGAATATTTGGTTTTAGTGGACTTATTGCTGGAGTTTTTAAAGATTACAATAAATTTATAGTTTCAGTTTCATTTGTTATTGCAACTGCTATGCTTTCCTTTTATAGTTTAGGCAGCATAACTTTGAATAATGTTTTTTTAGAGGCTATGATTGCGGCATCAATTTTTATGATAATGCCAACAAAAAAATTTAAAAAACTTACTTCTTCTTTAGATGGAGATAAAAAGATAATAGAACTTCAAAAGTCGTATATAGAAAAGGTAAAGGGACTTATGGAGATTAGGCTGTCTTCTATGTCAAGTACATTATATGATATATCATCAATTTTGCAGGAGAACATAGAAAATGAACTATCAAAAAAGCAGGAGATAAATAGCCTTGTTGAAAAAATTGCAGATAGAGTATGTGCCAATTGTGATTGTAAGAGTATTTGTTGGGGTAAAGAATTATACTATACATATGATTCCATTGTTGAGATGTTAAGACTCATAGAAAAGAAGGGTATGTTATCAGTAATGGAAATGCCGGAGAGTATGAGAAGAAAATGTATAAGACCAACAGAAATAATGAAGCAGTCTATTCATCTTTTAGAGATAATGAGGTTAAATAATAGATGGAGAAAAAAATTAATAAACTCTCGTATGATTTTATCAGAACAAATTAAAGGTATATCAAGCATCATTGAGTCAATGGTTAAAGAAGCCTCAAATTCTATTGTTTTTAGAAATGATGTTGAGGAGGAAATAGCTGTTGAGATTGATAAAGCTGGTTTGGAATTTGATAACATAGTAGCTTTAAAAAATGGAAGAGAAAAATATGAGATAACCTTCTATAGAAAACCTTGTAGAGGCAAAAACTTGTGTGTTAAAGAGTTTGAAAAGGCAGTTTCGAGGGCACTTGGTATGAAGATGGTTGTAGATGGTTCGGGTTGCGGAATAGATGAAAGTAAAACTATGTGTCAGTTTAGGCTCATAGAGGCGGAAAGCTTTAGTTTAGTTACAGCAGTTGCTAAAGCCTCAAAGGAAAAGGTTTCTGGTGATTCGTATTATTTTGGCAATATAGGAGAAGGGCGATATATGCTTGCATTAAGTGATGGAATGGGAAGCGGAAGGGCAGCTAATATGGAAAGTAATACAACTATTGCTCTTTTAGAAAAACTAATGGAGGCAGGATTTGAAAGAAATACAGCAATAAAGGCAATAAATTCAGTTTTAGTTTTAAGATCCTGTGATGAAAGCTTTGCAACTGTTGATATGGGACTTATTGACTTGTATAGTGGTATAGGTGAATTTATTAAAATAGGTGCAGCACCAACTTTTATAAAATCAGGTAGAGAGGTAGAAGTTATAAAGAGTTCTGCACTTCCTGTTGGTATATTAGATGATATTGATATTGAAAGCCACATAGTTGAATTTAGAAGTGGTGATATGATTGTTATGGTAAGTGATGGAGTAGTTGATTGTAATGATGAGTTAAAGGAAAAATGGGTTATAAGGGCACTTAAGGAGTTTGATAGTGGGAATCCGAAGGATGTTGCAGATTATTTATTAAATAAGGCCAAAGAATTTTATGAGAATAATATAAAGGATGATATGACTGTAATTGTGTCAAAGATATGGAAGATTAGTTAATTAGAAAATGAATTTATGGGTGCCGTGAACTTAGATTTTATAATTGTTCACGGCCTTTATATTTTTAATTTATGTGCCTTCTTGCTGAATTTATTATTTAAAGTTATTATATATATATCTTTAGAATAGATGGAAGTGGTGAAATATGAAGGAGAAGGTTTTATCTTACATAAAAGAAAATAGGTTGATTGAACCTAATGACAAAGTAGTAGTTGGTTTATCTGGAGGTCCAGATTCTGTTTGTTTACTACACATTTTATATTCTTTAAAGGAAGAGTTAGATATAACTGTCTATTCAGCCCACGTAAATCATATGATAAGAGGAGAAGAAGCTTTAAGAGATGAGGAATATTCAAAGGAACTATCACAAAAATTAAATGTAGAACATTTTAGTACAAGGGTTAAGGTAGAAGAGGTTGCAAAGGAATATAGGATGACATCTGAGGAGGCAGGACGATACATAAGGTATAAATTTTTTGATGAGGTACTTAATAAAGTAGGTGCAAATAAAATAGCTCTTGCTCATAATATGAATGATAATGCGGAGACCATAATTATGAATTTAATACGAGGAACTGGAACTTTAGGACTTATTGGAATACCAAATAAGAGGGATGGCAAATATATAAGACCTATACTTTGTTTGACAAGGGATGAAATAGAAAGATACTGCCAAGATAATGGATTAAATCCTCAGATTGATAGTACTAATAAAGAAAGTATATACACAAGGAATAAAGTGAGATTAGAACTTATACCATATATAAAGGACAATTTTAATCCCAACATAGTTGAAAATTTAAACAGATTATCTCAAATAATTAAGAGTGATGAGGATTTTTTACAAAGTTATGTAGATGATATATTAAATAATAATTATATTAATAGTCGTTTTAGTATCGAGAGTTTTAATAAACAGCATATAGCTATAAAAAGAAGAATAATAAGAAAAATGATTGAAATGGTATATGGAAGTATAAGTGGAATAGAACAAAGACATATAGATGATTGCATAAATTTAATATTAAAGGGCGAAACGGGGAAATATGTTGTATTGCCCCACGGTATTGTTTGTAAAATAGAATATCAAAACTTTTTAATTGATACTATAAAGGATGATAGTATTGAATATGAATACAAAATTAAAATACCAGGGATTACCTATATACCTGAATTGAATGCAAAAATTTATACAAATATATTAGAAAATTTAAATAATATTAACCATAATACATTTATAAAATATTTTGATTATGATAAAATAGGAAATGATATAACTGTAAGGAGCCGAAAAGCTGGAGACTATATTATCTTAAGTGGAGTGGGTGGTAAGAAAAAATTAAAGGACTTTTTTATAGATAAAAAGGTTCCAAGGGACAAGAGAAATAATATACCACTTATAGCAAAGGGGTCAGAAATAGTCTGGATAATAGGTATGCGAGAGAATAATTTATATCGCATAGATGACAAAACCAAAAAGATTCTTGAAATAAGATTTGAAAGAGGTGCAGAGAATGAATAAGGATTTAAAGAAGATACTAATAAATGAAGAAGAAATTAAAAAAAGAGTTTGTGAACTTGCAGAGGATATTATGAGGGATTTTAAGGATGAGGAACTTTTCTTTATAGGTGTATTAAAGGGTTCTGTTGTATTTGTTGCTGATTTGATGAGATGTATTAAAAATGACGTAACAATGGATTTTATGGCAGTATCAAGTTATGGTTTATCATCTCAAACCTCAGGTGTAGTTAGAATTTTAAAGGACTTAGATTTTGATATAGAAGGTAAAAATGTAATAATAGTTGAAGATATAATTGACACAGGAACAACTTTAAAATATCTATATGAATACTTAAAAAAGAGAAACCCTAAGGAATTAAAGATATGTTGCCTCTTAGATAAACCTGAGAGAAGAAAGGTTGATATAAAGGCTGATTATATAGGCTTTACAATACCAGATGAGTTTGTTGTAGGATATGGACTTGATTATGCAGAAAGGTTTAGGAACTTACCATATATTGCTGTTGTTAAGGAGGAAGTCTATGCAAACAAATAATTGTATATATTATAATATTATGATAAAATTAAAAAATATAAGTTGCTAATTTGAGAGGGGGGCTTAAGTTGAAGAATTCATTTCTAAAAAGTGCAAGTGCTTGGATACTTATTATATTAGCTTTTTTTGTAGCAGTAACATATTTTGGTAATCCAACGACAAAAAAGGAGCAGTTCACATATACTAAACTTGATACTGCCATAAGTGAAGGAAAGGTTAAAAAGATTATAGTTGACGTAGATACAGGCGAAGCATCAGGTGAACTTTTAGATAAGACACAATTTAAGGTTAATATAAACTCAACTGAAAAGTTACAAGAAAAGGTTGATGAGTATAATAAAACTCATTCTACAAAAATAGATTTGGAATTTATACCGCCAACTAAATTTCCAGTTTGGGTGTCAGCAATACCAAATATATTAATGCTTATTATGCTTGGTGTTGTATGGTTTATATTTATTCAACAATCTCAGGGAGGCGGCGGCAAAGGAGTAATGAACTTTGGAAAAAGCCGAGCAAAGCTTGTTAATAATGATAAAAAGAAGGTAACATTTAATGATGTTGCTGGAGCTGATGAAGAAAAGCAGGAACTTGAAGAAGTGGTTGATTTCTTAAAGCAGCCAAGAAAATATATAGAGCTCGGTGCAAGAATTCCAAAGGGTGTGTTACTGGTAGGGCCTCCAGGAACAGGTAAAACACTTCTTGCAAAGGCAGTTGCAGGTGAAGCTGGAGTACCTTTCTTTAGTATAAGTGGTTCAGACTTTGTTGAAATGTTTGTTGGTGTTGGTGCATCAAGAGTAAGAGACCTATTTGATACTGCAAAGAAAAATGCTCCTTGTATAGTGTTTATAGATGAAATTGATGCTGTTGGTAGACAAAGAGGTGCAGGTCTTGGTGGAGGACACGATGAAAGAGAACAAACTCTAAATCAACTCCTTGTTGAAATGGATGGGTTTGGAACAAATGAAGGAATAATTGTAATTGCAGCAACAAATAGACCAGATATATTAGACCCAGCACTACTTAGACCTGGTAGATTTGATAGACAAATAGTTGTAAATGCTCCAGATGTAAAGGGTAGAGAAGAAATATTAAAGGTTCACGCAAGAAATAAACCTCTTGATGAAAATGTAGATTTAAAGATAATAGCAAAGAGAACTCCAGGTTTTTCTGGTGCAGACCTTGAGAACTTGATGAATGAAGCGGCGTTATTAACAGTTAGAAAAAATAAAAAGTTAATTGGAATGGAAGAATTAGAAGAGGCTATAACAAGAGTTATCGCAGGACCAGAAAAAAAGAGCAGAGTAATGAGCGAAAAGGAAAGAAGACTTACGGCTTATCACGAAGCAGGTCACGCTGTAGTTATGAAGCTTTTACCAAATGCAGCACCTGTTCATCAAATAAGTATAATACCAAGAGGAAGAGCAGGAGGGTATACGCTTGCACTTCCTGAAGAGGATAAACATTATGCTTCAAAGACAGAACTAATTGAAGAGATTGTAGGATTACTTGGTGGAAGAGTTGCAGAAAAGCTTGTTTTAAATGATATAAGCACAGGTGCAAAAAATGATATTGAAAGAGCAACAAACATAGCAAGAAAGATGGTAACAGAATATGGAATGAGCGATGTTTTAGGTCCTATTGAATTTGGCTCAGGGCACGAAGAGGTATTCTTAGGACGTGACTTTGCAAAGTCAAGAAACTACAGCGAAGAAGTCGCAGCTTTAATAGATAAAGAAATTAAAAATATAATTCACGAAGCATACGAAAGAGCAGAAAACTTATTAAAGGAAAATATGAATAAGCTTCATAAAGTTGCTGAAGCACTTCTTGAAAAAGAAAAGCTTGAGGCAGATGAGTTTGAAACAATCTTTAATGAAGCATAGGGGTGGCAAAGATGAAGGAGATTAAGGTTGGAAAGAAACATATAGTTGAAAGAATATCTGAATCTAAGGATTCTGCTACAAACTATGCAAGTGGAGGGGTGGATGTTTATTCTACTCCTGCTATGGTAGGGCTAATGGAGTGTGCAGCAAAGGAATGTTTAGATGAGTTTTTAGAGGAAGGTTATTCGACTGTTGGAATAAGTTTAAATATAAAGCATCTTGCTGCAACACCTATTGGGATGAAGGTTAGAGCAGAGGCTGAGATAGTTGCTGTAGATGGTAAAAAGATTATATTTAAAGTAGAGGCTTTTGATGAGGTTGAAAAAATCGGGGAAGGGACACACGAAAGATTCATCGTAGAGATGAATAAGTTTTTAAATAAAGTAAATAGTAAAGCAAAAAAAGAAGAGTAACTTTTACTCTTCTTTTTTTAATTACGCTTAAACATAGAGTATGATTTAAAATTTTAAAAAATATGAAATTTTTATTGCAAAACATATTAAAATTTGAATAAAAATGTGGTAAAATAAAAAATAAAAATATAAAAGGGAGGGGAATGAGTTGAACTTAGGAGATAGGCTGCTTTTGGGAATCAATACTACAATTACAGCAGTACTAATTGTTTTTGTAGTTTTAATATTCCTTGGTTATGTGATTAAAATTATTTCACTATTTGTTGAAAAAATGAATTTAAACAGTCATAAAACTGATGAGGTAAACAATAAGAGTGAGAAACCAGTTTTAAAAGAAGAATTAATTTGTACACAAACAACAGGTAGCGTAAGTGGAGAACTTAATTTAGAAGCAGAACTTAATGATGAGGAGGCTGCAGCTATTTTGGCTGTTATAGCACACGAATTAAAAAGACCTTTAAATGAGGTAAAAATTAAAAGTATAAAATTAATAAATAGATGATGGGAGGATTTATATGAAAAAGTATATAGTAACTATAAATGGTAAGAAATTTGAGGTTGAGGTTGAAGAGGTATCAAAAAATGAGCAAACAAGTGTGATAGAAGCAAAAAAGGAGACTGCTGTTTCATCCCACGATAAAGATGTAAAGGCACCAATGCCAGGTACAATTTTAGATATTAAAGTAAAAGTTGGAGACAAGTTTAAAAAGGGAGATGTCCTTTTTATATTAGAGGCAATGAAGATGGAGAATGAAATAATGGCAGGAGAAGATGGAATTGTAACCGAAATTTTAGTTAACAAGGGAAATAGTGTATCTACTGAAGAGATACTTGCAAAATATAAATAGTAGGGGGAAGCTATATGTTCTTGGAGATGATATTAAATGCATTTAGGGATATAATTAAGACCTCTGGTTTTCTATATATGACGTGGGGTCAGTTTATAATGATTTTGGTCTCTTTGGCTTTAATGTATTTGGCAATAGTTAAACAATTTGAACCTTTATTATTACTTCCTATATCTTTTGGAATGCTATTGGCAAACTTACCTATAACAGGAATAATGGATGCACCAAAGGATGGACATATGGGTGGACTTCTTTGGTATCTTTATCAAGGGGTTGAAATGGAAATTTATCCACCACTAATATTTTTAGGTGTTGGAGCTATGACGGATTTTGGCCCGCTTATTGCAAATCCGTCCAGCATAATACTTGGTGCGGCTGCTCAATTTGGCGTATTTATGGCCTTTTTAGTAGCACTTTTATTAGGGTTTACTCCACAGGAGGCGGCATCAATTGGTATTATTGGAGGAGCAGATGGCCCTACATCAATTTATTTAGCTTCTAAACTTGCACCTCATAGATTGGGTGCTATTGCGGTTGCTTCATATTCATATATGGCACTTGTTCCGCTAATTCAACCACCTATAATGAGGCTGCTTACGACTAAAGAGGAAAGAATGGTAAAGATGGATCAGCTAAGAAGGGTTTCAAAGGCTGAAAAAATTATATTCCCAATAATTGTTACTATATTAGTATCCCTTCTTTTACCTTCTGTTGCACCATTAATTGGAATGCTTATGCTTGGTAACCTATTTAGAGAAAGTGGAGTAGTAAATAGACTGTCCGATACGGCTCAAAATGCAATGATTAACATAATTACAATATTTTTAGGTGTTACGGTTGGTGCTACTGCAAATGCAAAGAGCTTTTTAAACTTTGAAACAATTGCAATTACTGCATTAGGACTTGTAGCCTTCTCATTTAGTACAGCAGGTGGAGTTTTACTTGGGAAGCTTATGTATAAAGTAACAAAGGGTAAGGTAAATCCACTTATAGGTTCTGCTGGAGTTTCAGCTGTTCCTATGGCAGCAAGGGTGTCTCAGGTTGTTGGACAAAAAGAGAATCCATCAAATTTCCTTCTAATGCACGCTATGGGGCCTAATGTTGCAGGAGTTATAGGAACAGCTGTTGCAGCAGGTGTGCTTCTCACTCTATTTGGAAGATAAGAGGTCTAAGGACCTCTTATTTTTGTTGAATTTTATAAAATAAGTTGCTACAATGTAAATGATGTGTTAAATATGAGTAAGGAGTGCGTAAATATGTTATTAGTTTTTGATGTAGGTAATACTAATATAGTTTTAGGTGTTTATCACGACAAAAAGCTTGTTATCGATTGGAGAATAGCAACCACTACACTAAGAACTGCTGATGAATATGGGATTGTTGTGATAAATCTATTTGAAAAGGCTGGGTTAGACTATAAAGATATAGACGCAGTAGTTGTTTCTTCTGTTGTTCCAAATATTATGTATTCTTTAGAACATATGATAAGAAAATACTTTAAAGTAGAACCACTTGTAGTTGGACCAGGAATAAAAACAGGTATAAACATAAAGTATGATAATCCAAAGGAAGTTGGAGCAGATAGAATAGTAAATGCTGTTGCTGCTCACGATATATATAAAAGACCTTTAATAATAGTTGACTTTGGAACTGCAACAACATTCTGTGCTGTTGGTAAAAATGGAGATTATTATGGTGGTGCAATAACACCAGGAATAAAGATTGCAAGCGATGCACTGTTTGAAAGAGCAGCTAAACTTCCAAGAATAGAACTTATTAAGCCACCGACAGTTATATGTAAAAATACTGTACAAAGTATGCAGTCAGGTATTATATATGGATATGCTGGACTTGTAGACAATATTGTTACGAAGATGAAGGAGGAGATGAGAGAGCTAAAGGAGGAAACACCTTATGTAGTTGCAACAGGAGGACTTGCAAAATTAATTGCAACTGAAAGTAAAACAATTGATGAGATAAACCGATATCTAACATTAGAGGGATTGAGAATAATATACGAAAAGAACAGGTGATTATATGAACATAGGAAATTTTGTTCCAGAAAATAATGTTTTTTTAGCACCAATGGCTGGAGTAACAGATAAGGCATTTAGAATTATATGCAAAGAATTTGGTGCTGGACTTGTTTATACAGAGATGGTAAGTTCAAAGGGTTTATACTATGGAAGTCAAAGAACAGAGTTTATGTTAGACATTGATAGTAGGGAAGCACCAGCGGTTGTTCAGATATTTGGTTCAGATCCTGATATAATGGGGTTTATGGCAGAAAAAATTAGTGAAAAAGAAGAAGTAGCATTTATAGATATAAATATGGGCTGTCCTGCACCTAAGATAGTGAAGAATAAAGAGGGTTCGTACCTTATGAAGGAACCAGAACTTGCTAAGAGGATAGTAAAAAAAGTTGTGGAAAAATCAAAAAAACCCGTCACTGTTAAAATACGAAAAGGTTGGGATGAAAACAGTGTAAATGCAGTGGAATTTGCTAAAATGCTTGAGGATTGTGGAGTTAGTGCTATTGCTATACACGGTAGAACAAGAAGCCAAATGTATGAGGGAAAGGCAGATTGGGATATAATAAAAAAAGTTAAAGAAAGTGTTGGTATACCGGTTATAGGTAATGGAGATGTAGTGGCTTGTCAAGATGCAAAAAGATTATTAGAGCATACAAACTGTGATGCGATAATGATTGGAAGAGGTGCATTAGGCAATCCGTGGATATTTAGAAAGGTTGTTACCTATCTTAAAGAGGGTATAATTTTAGATGATCCAAATCCTCAAGAAAAGATTGAGCTTGCAATAAGACATCTTGAGATGATGTATAAGTTTAAAGGACAACGCGGTGTAATAGAGATGAGAAAACATATTGCTTGGTATTTAAAGGGACTAAAGAATGCAACGGTTATTAGGGATATGGTTAATAGGATTGAAGCTAAAGAGGAGATTATTAAGCTTCTTGAGAGTTACAAGGGGACTATATAAATTATAGTCCTTTTTTATATTGAAATGTAATGCCAAAAGGTATAAAATGTAATTGAGCACAAATTGTGCACCAGGAGGTACGATATGGATTTTGTAAGAATAGGTGATAAAACAATTAGTGTTTCAAGAATAAATAAAAAAATTGAAGAAATAATAGAACTTAGGGGGAAAGGGTACTCTCAACAGGAGGTTGCAAAAATACTTGATGTTGATAGAAGTTTTATATCAAGGCTTGAGAGCATAGGAGAGGTCCGTAAGGGAGGAGATATAGCCGTTATTGGCTTCCCTATAAAAAACAAAGAAGAAATTGCAGAGGTTTTAAAAGCTTTTAATGTTGAGTACATACTTCTGATGAATGAAGAGGAAAGGCAGAATTTTATAAAAAAACAGGGAGGTAAAGAACTTCTTGAAAGTGTACTTAAGATAATATCAGATGTTAGAAAATATAAACATTGTATTATTATTGGTTCTAATGTTAGAACAAAAATCCTATCAAAGTTATTAGATAGTCACGTATATACAATAGAAATTGGTGATTCACCCTTAAAAAATGATATATATGTTGAGCCGAAAAAGGTTTTAGACATTATAAAAACAATAATAGAGTAGGGGGATATTTATGAAAAAAGTTGTTTCTGTAAGTTTGGGAGCATCTTCAAGAAATCATACAGCTGAAGTTGAGCTTCTTGGTGAAAAATTTATAGTTCAAAGAATAGGAACTGATGGAGACAAGGAAAAAGCTATAGAACTTATAAGGGAATTAGATGGTGAAGTTGATGCCTTTGGTATGGGGGGGATAGATTTATATTTATATAATGCGAGCAAAAGGTATATAATTAAAGATGCAATACCTATGATGGAGGCTGCTAAAAAAACTCCAATTGTTGATGGTTCAGGCCTAAAAAATACTTTAGAGAGAAGGGTAATAAAATACATAGATGAAAATATTTTTTCTCTAAAAGATAAGAAGGTACTTATGGTTAGTGCTGCTGATAGATTTGGTATGGCAGAAGCACTTCATAAATATGGTGCAGATATAACCTTTGGAGATGTGATTTTTGCTCTTAATATACCTATACCTATAAGAAGCTATAGAGTTTTTCAAGCGGCAGCAGACATCATTCTTCCTATTGCTTGTAGAATGCCATTTGAAAAATTGTACCCAACAGGAAAAGAACAGGAAGTTAATGTAGAAAAATTTGAAAAATACTTTAACGAAGCTGAGATAATAGCTGGTGACTTCCTATTTATTAAAAAATATATGCCTAAGGATTTAAGTGAAAAGGTTATTATAACTAATACTGTTACAAAGGAAGATGTAGAAGAATTAAGAAAAAGAGGAGCATATATGTTGATTACTACAACACCTGAGTTCAAAGGAAGATCCTTTGGTACAAACGTTTTAGAGGCAGTATTGGTTACATTGATAAATAAACCTCAGAATGAAATAACAAGTGATGATTATAATTTAATGCTTGATAGATTAGGTTTTAAACCAAGGGTTCTTATTTTAAAACAAGATGAAGTTAATCAAGAAGTAGCAAAATAAATTACGAAAATTTTGAATTTAGGCCATAATAGTTAATATAATTATTGACACTAACTATCAGGTGTTTTATAATAACTTCAATGGTTAATAACAAGCACTGTAAGTTTACTTATGGTGCTTGTTATTAATTATAAAATGTGTTTTATTATTAAATATTTAGCATATAATATTATAAATTTAATGTTAAAGGGGAGTAATAATATGGCAGAAAACAAACAAGTTATTCTTACATATGAAGGAATTAAAAAAATAGAAGAGGAATTAGAATACTTAAAAACAGTAAAAAGAAAAGAAGTAGCACAAAAGATAAAAACAGCAATTTCCTATGGAGACTTAAGTGAAAACTCAGAATATGATGAAGCAAAGAATGAACAAGCATTTGTAGAAGGAAGAATAGCAACACTTGAGAATATGCTAAAGAATGCAAAAGTAATTGATGAAGAAGACATAAAAACTGACATTGTATCAATAGGTTGTATAGTTAAAGTTAGGGATTTAGAATATGGAGATGAAATGGAGTTTACAATAGTAGGTTCTGCAGAGGCTGATTTTAAGAAGATGAAGATTTCAAATGAAGCTCCAATAGGAAAGGGATTAATGGGTAAAAAGGTTGGAGATAAGGTTGAAATTCAAGTACCAGATGGTACAATAACTTATGAAATATTAGAAATTAAAAGACATTAAAAATGGAGGTATAAAAGATGGCAAATGAAGAACTAAATCAGGTTGAATTAAATCAACTTGAAGATGAGTACAATGAGCTTATAAGACAGAGAATACAAAAGCTTGAAGAATTAAAAGAAAAAGGACAAGACCCCTTTGAGATAGTTAAGTATGATAGGACCCATACATCAAAACAAATAAAGGATAATTATGAAGAGCTTGAAAACAAGACAGTTAGAGTAGCAGGACGTCTAATGTCAAAGAGAATTCACGGTAAGGCTGGTTTTAGTGATATACACGATAGATACGGAAAGCTTCAACTTTATGTAAAGATTGATAATGTTGGTGAAGAAAAGCTAAAGTTCTTCAAGAGCCTTGATTTAGGTGACATAATTGGAGTAGAAGGAGAGGTATTTAAGACTAAGACAGGAGAAATATCAGTTTTAGTTAAGGACTTTACTCTACTTACCAAGTCATTAAGACCTCTTCCAGAGAAGTGGCACGGACTAAAGGACCCAGATTTAAGATATAGACAAAGATATGTTGATTTAATAGTTAATGAAAATGTTAGGGATACATTTATAAAGAGAACTCAAATAATAAAGGCAATAAGAAAGTTCTTAGATGATAGAGATTACATAGAAGTTGAAACTCCAATCTTATCACCAATTGCAGGTGGTGCAGCAGCAAGACCTTTCATAACACATCACAATGCTTTAGATATAGATATGTATTTAAGAATTGCTACAGAACTATATTTAAAGAGATTAATTGTTGGTGGATTTGAAAGAGTATACGAAATTGGAAAGAACTTTAGAAATGAAGGAATAGACGTAAGACACAATCCAGAGTTTACTGCAATAGAACTATATCAAGCATATGCAGATTATAATGATATGATGGAACTAACTGAACAATTAGTGGAGTTTGTATGCAAGGAAGTTTTAGGAACAACTAAGGTTACATACCAGGGTACAGAAATAGATTTTAAAGCTCCTTGGGATAGAATAACTATGAAGGATGCTGTTAGAAAGTATGCTGGAGTAGATTTTGACTCAATCCAATCAGACGAAGAAGCAAGAGAAATAGCAAAAAAGATGAAGGTTGAAGATGAACTTAAAAAGGAATTGAAGGATTGTAATAAAGCAGATATATTAGTTGCTTTATTTGAAACATATGCAGAAAAGCATTTAATTCAACCAACATTTGTATTAGACTATCCTGTTGAAGTTTCACCACTTACAAAGAAAAAACCAAATGATCCAGCGTTTACTGAAAGATTTGAAGCTTATGTGTTTGGAAGAGAAATTGCAAATGCATATTCAGAGCTAAACGATCCTATTGATCAAAAGGAAAGATTTTTACAACAACTAAGAGAACGTGAACTTGGTGATGATGAAGCGTATATGATGGATGATGATTTTATAAATGCACTTGAAATAGGTATGCCTCCAACAGGGGGATTGGGTATAGGTATAGATAGATTAATAATGTTCCTAACTGATTCATATTCAATCAGGGACGTTATTCTATTCCCAACAATGAAGCCAACAAAGTAATTTGATTTTATTAATTCAATTACAGAATGATATGCTATATAGGCTTAACTGACCAAGAATAATATATATTCTTGGTCAGTTTTTATGTAGTTTCAGTTTTGATTTAGGCTCTTTGTCAATTGTTGGGGCGGGTATTCGATTAGAATGCCTGTCCTTTCTTGTTTGAGAGTGATTTTAGAAAGATAAGTTAGATTGGGGAGA
>NZ_JAIHAO010000046.1:0-23805 GCF_020054765.1 Caloramator sp.
TATTTAATTAAAATGTATGAAATGTATGCTAATACAAATACATCTTTAGGTAAAATAAGCGATTATTTAAACGAAAATAATATACCTGCCCCAGATGGTGGAAGGTGGGATTCTAACAAGGTTAGTAGGATTTTACATAATCCTGTTTATGTTAGAGCGGATGCCGATGTTTACCAATACTATAAAAATAGAGGTTGTATCATTAGTAATGATATATCGGATTTTATTGGTACAAATGGTTGCTATTTGTACGGTAAAAGGGATTCTAACGAAAGAAAATATACAAAAGTAGAAAATCATGTATTATCTTTGGCTTTACATGAGGGTATTATAGATTCTCACACATGGTTATTATGCCAGTACAAACTAGACAGCAACAAACAAATTAAAAATGATGGTAAAGGTAAACATACATGGCTTTCAGGTATTGCTAAATGTGGATATTGTAAATATGCAGTTAGCGTTATAAAATCAAGCACAGGTAATTATAAATACTTTAATTGCAGGGGAAAAACTAACCTAAAAATATGTAAAGGACATTCAAGACCTATTTTAGTTAGTGATGTTGAAACTATTATTGAAGAACGATTATTTGAAAAAATAAAGCAACTAAAGCATATAACCGTTGACACACAAGTAAAAGAAGATATAAACATAAATAGGATTAAGTTACAATTAATTGAAATAGATAAACAAATTGAAAATCTTGTGGAGAAAATAGCAGAAGCGAACGATATTGCTATGAAATATATTAACGAAAAAATAACATCTTTAGATAGACAAAAAAGTAGTTTACTTGAAGAATTGCAAAAATTAACGCTTGAAAATAGTAAAAGTATATCTATGAATGATATATTTAAAAAAATTGATAATTGGCAAAATATGACTTTAGAAGAAAAAAAGCAAATATGCAGTAGTTTAATCAATAAAGTATATATTACAGATGATGAAATAAGCATCGATTGGAAAGTTTAACCTTTTACTTTTGTATCTAAACTTGATGATAATTCAATCTGAGATAATGCCTCTCAAATATAACCTATCTAAAGATGAATATTTGAAACTCTGGAATGAGAGTACAAACAAAGCCCAAAAAATATGGAAAAAATTGCTTGAAGACAACCAAAAGTTTTATATCAAGGATAAATATTTAGATATAGAATATTTGTCAGACAAAAAAATATACAGACGTAAGCCACTGAGTAGAGGCAGACCTAAAAAAACCGATAACAAAGAAACTCGTATAACTATTAGATTAGATGCAATTACTACAGATAGATTAAAAAAATATTGTCAGACAAAAAATATATCAGAAAGTGAAGCAATACGACAAGCAATACAGATGTTGAGCATATAGTTAGTTACATACCCGTTTATTGACAAATAAGCAAAAATGAGTTAAACTAAAGAAAAAACTAAAGGAGATGATTTTATATGTACGTAATTCAGGACAAAGAAACAAAAACTTATCTATCGGATTTTTCTTTTCAAATGGTGAACAAAAATGAAAATAAATGGTTGTATACCACGTACACAGGATTATTAGGCACTAGGTTTTATGCTAAAAAAAAAAATGCTCAAAAAGTATTGAATATTTTGCAGGAATACAACGAAGAATCGGCACTACATAGACAAATGCAAATAGTAGAAGTTGATACAGATGAGTTACCAATAGGCGATAGTGTATATATCTATAACTAAACAAAAAAATGACTTCCTAACATGGGAAGTCATAACGACAAAATATAAATATAATATTCGACGTTACGTCGATTGAACAAAAACTAGATTTGATTTTAAAAGTGAATAAAAGTGTCTTTTTTTTATTTATTATTAGTTTTATTGTTGTCGAGATATTTTTTAAAAACATCTAAAATTTCATTAAACATTTGTTTTTTTGCTTCAAGGGATAAATTACCAATCTCATAAAATGGCAAACCGATTAGGCTTAACATAAAGTTAGCACCCATTGAGGTTAAATTAAAGTTAAAGTTTGTCAATAATTTGAGCATATCTTCCTGATTGTTAACTTTGCGATATATTTGGGTCAGATTATCATTGATTGTTCGCATGATCCTGTAGTATCTATCGTGCAAATCAAAGTCAAACAAAGACAATTGTCCTATATAATCATCATCTTCTTGTTCGTCATCTTTTATTTGTAATAAATTATCAATATAATTTTTTAATTCATCACCTTCAATATTTAAAATGCGTTTTAATAGCTTCTCTAATTCTTCATATTTAATTTTTTTAATAACACCTTTTTCGATATGGGAAACATATCCAGGCGATTTGCCGAGTTCCTCTGATAATTTAATACCTGGTATTTTACGTTTTTTACGCTCACTTTTTATAGTATTTCTTATATTTTCAGTTAAAATTATATAATCTTTCATTTTTATCACCCATACAATATTATATTTATATTTTATAAGAATGTCAAGCAATTTATTATTAATATAAATATAATATAGCAAATATTAAAGCAAAATCGAGATAATGAGAGATATTTAGATATATATTAAAAAAAAATAATATTATATTTATAATTAATATTGCCAATATAAATTATATAAATGTTAAAAATATAATTATATGCTTGACAAATATAATGTATGGATATATAATACAATTAGAGAATGAAAGATATACTTAAAAAAATTCATAAAAAACATAGGAGGGTCAAACGCATGGTTAAAAAATGTTTGTGAACAAAAAGGCAAAGACATGAATTAATGAAAGGATTGGAAGAAGACCTAAAAAGAAAAATTAATGCTGTTAATCAGTACATTACTAGCAATAATATCCAAAGAGTAAAAATTTGGATACATAATTACTACACAAAGCTTGATCCGCATCGGCCACTTGCATTTTTGCATTTTTCAGTTGATTATGTAAAAGAAAAAATAAGTAAATACTTGGCAGCGTAAAACGAAAGGGGAATGTATTTTGTTGCAAAAGCAGGTTTATGTATACAATGTAGATACAAGCGATTTTTTTACAGACGATGAAAGGCAAATATATAATACAATGCACTATTACAAAAAAATAAGAAGTAACATTATAAAAATCGAAAATATAATTAATGTAAAAAATCAAAATTTGAAGTGCATAGAAAAAGCCAAAAAAATAACTGAAAAATATAAAAATTCAAAAAGAAAATCTGCTGTTAAAAGAATTAAAAAATTACAAAATATGGTTAGTAATAAAAAGATAGAATTAATTAAGTCAAATATTCAAAAACTTGAGAATATAAAAGAAAATATGCTCAAAAACATCAATACTGAACATATTGATAAAGCAATTGCAATAATAAAAAAATATAATATTCAATGTGACAACATTGAAGAAACTAAAAACAATTTGATGAATTTAATCTCTGAGATTCAAAAGACAGATGAAACAAAAAAAGAATTATTAGAATCATTAAACAAAGTATATAATCAGCTTAATGCTTTGCTTAAAGACGATGTAATATCTGAAAATAAAAGAATTAGAACTCTCAACGAAGAAAGAATTAAAGACCATATTATCATTAAAAAAGGCAAGACTGGAGAAAATGATAAAGAAATAAAAATAACAAAAAAAGTAGCGGTATTTGATAGCTTTCTTACAAGAACACTCGGAATTGAAACAGGTACAACTACAGAAGATATTTTTATTATAGATGTTTATTATTACAATGTGCTTGAACAGTTGATTGAAAACGGATTCTATTTCAAAAATAGAAAATATAAGTTTTTCACATCATCAGCAGGGCAGATAAGGGACAAAAAAATAGTTTCGATTAATAAAGAAATATTTGAAGCTAAAGAAAAAACATTATTATGCGGGCTAAGCATTGACAGAATTAATGAAACTGTTGTAAATGAGGAAACTAATGAAAAAGGTTGCAACATCACAAAGTTTTTGGCCTATGAAGCTTTAACAATGTCAGCAACAGATGAATTCAAAGGATTTGACATTGATGAATGTATTGTTGTAGACGATTTTTCTACAAAAATAAACGAGGAAGTTAATTATATTGATACAGAAAATTTTACAATAACACCTACAAAAGAAGATATAGAAATCACTCATACAGATGGATGCGGAATGTGCTTGCCGGAAACTAGTAAAAAAGCATTTGTGTTTAGAGCACCCTGGCTCAAAGGGCTAATAGTGCCTTTTGATTTTGTACGATTTATTAATGAACATGAAAAGGCAAAGCATATTGTTAAAGATATATATGACGATGAATGGAATATATTGACAGGCGAGTGTTTAACTAATCAGAAAGCTAGCGGAAAGCCGATAAAGTATATATTTACAAAGTCGATGTTCAAGATGTGCAAATATTATGATAACTGGCAAGAATACAAAGAAGCGTTCAAAAAATATGGTTGCACAGCAGGTATATGTTCTCGAGAGCTAGCGATAGAAGAATACAAAGACAAGCAAATGCCTTATCAAATGCTTCAAACGCTTGATTTGACTGATGATGAAATTAAGGCTATAACTAAAAAGACATTAGATTTTTTAAAGGCGGCTCATACAGATATTGAAGCGATGAAACAAATTATAAATGCAGGAATAAAGAACAGAAATGCTTTTCAGCAAGCTTTTGAATTGTACCCTGAAATCATAAAAGACCCTTATTTTAAGCAAGTTTTACAAGATACTATTGCCTCAAAAAGGAAACAAGCAAAAGCAGGAAAAATAGAAATAGCGGAATCAAGATATGTATTCATTGCTCCTGATTTGTATGCTTTTTGCGAGTGGTTATTTTGCAACACAGATAAGCCAGAAGGTTTATTAAAAGAAGGCGAAATGTATTGCAAACTTTATAATAACAATCAAAAGCTTGATGTATGCAGAAATCCGCATTTATCATTTGAACATGCTGTCAGAATCAATAATCTAAGTGAAAAAGCTAAGAAATGGTTTGATACAACTTGCATATATACAAGCATACACGATTCAATAAGCAAAATTTTACAATTTGATGTGGATGGAGACATTGCTTTAGTAATCGCAGAACCTGTTATTGTTCAGGCAGCAGAAAGAAAACTAAAGGAAAAGAAAATAAGGCCGCTTTTTTATAAAATGGCAAAGGCAAGCGCAGAACAAATAAGCGAAGAATCAATTTATGCTAGCCTGAAAAAAGCCTTTGAATATGGCGGCAAAATTGGCGAATATTCAAACATGATTAGCATTTTATGGAACAAAGAAAATAGAACTGAAGAAGATGAAAATTTGATAAAAATACTTACAGCATTAACAAATTTTTCAATCGATGCGGCTAAAACAAAATATATGCCTAAATTGTCTCCAGAATTAGAGAAAAAAATAAACAAATTATCGAAAGAGCCATTGCCTTATTTTTTCAAGTATGCAAAAAATAAAAATGAAAATAAGGTTGCAAAAATCAACAATAGCACAGTAAACAGAATTTGCAGAATATTTGAGGAACAAACAAAAGAAAAATATACATTTCCTGCAACAAAGTTTTACTACAAATTTTTGATGAATAATCCTAAAATCAAAGTAGATGAAAAAGTAATACAATTATACCAAAAACTTGATAATAGAAAAAATGAGTTTTTCAGGAAAAACAAAAATGCAGAAAGAGAAGCAATACAGGCTATGTATGCAGATTTAAGACAAGAATTTATAAAAGAATTTTCGCAGTATAAGATTAAGGATATTGTTGATATGTTACTAGTACATCTTAAAGGAAAGGCATATAAAACGCTTTTGTGGGAAATTTTCGGTTTTGAGATAGTGAAGAATATAAGAAAAAATCTATCAAAGATAAAAATAATGAGACAGAAACAACAAAATAATAGACTGCAATATATCAACTGTATTGATTGTGGAAAAGAAATAATAAAGCAGAGCAATGCACAAAAATATTGTTCAAAATGTGCAAAGAAACACAAATATCAAAAATCGGCATAAACACAGTAATATCAAGCATTTCAAGGTATTTTCAAGATAAATTTCTATTTTCCGAAAAATACCTTGAAACCTGCTTAATTACTGTATTAGAAGGCAATTTTCCAATTCTCTATCTAATGGAGAGAAAATCAACGCATAAAATCTCTACGATAATACTATCATATTAAAACACAATATGTCAAGAAAATTTTTTTAAAAAATTCATACAATTTTTTATAAGGGTAGGGGAGGTTATGAAACTAAAACAAAGCGAAGTCAGAGAAAAATTTAGATTCTATCTAAAAACTTACGGACTTAAATGTAATTTTGTTGCAAAACAACTGGGGATTAATGTTAGCTTGCTAAATAAATTCAAACTTGGTACAGCTAATCTTCCAGAAGAACAATTATTAATGTTAAATGACTTTTTGGACGATAGATTCTCATTATTACGCTAATTAACGCATTTTGCGTTAATATATTATCAGTCATTTTTGCATTCTCCTTTCATTCTATAATGATTAAAATAATCTCTCGATGCAGGCTGTACTTATTCGTGCAGCCTCAAAACCTTTTTTTATGCTAAAAATTAATAAAAGTGAGGTTTTATCGAAATATGGAATATATAGGAAAATACATTGTTGAGGATGAAAATAATTATTTAATTCGACTATCTAAAAAGCACTTGATTTATTTAAACTTGATTTTTGAATTTGTTGATGATAACTTGCTTCAGCAAACAAAGGATTTGAAATACTTTTACCATGAAATCAAGCAGGAATTGGATGACATCCTTAATCCTGTTAATGATTTATATAATGAATAATATGGGAGGATATAGAAAATATGGAAAATAACAAAAAGTATTTGAAAGTCTATACAAATAGCATGATGAGATATTTAACACAAAAAGGATTTAAGTTTAACAACTTCAAAAAAACTAAAATATGGTATTTTGAACGAACGCCAGAAATTGAACGAGTGTTCGAGGAATACATATCTAAGTCAAAAACTTCTGCAAGTGCAGAAGATACAAATAAATAACTTGTAATTTTCACGCAGCTATTATTGGCATAATTAGTAAGTTTTGTTAGTTTTGTGCGGTGCAAATCCGCCTTCCTCCGACCAAAAAAGAAAACTAACTGGGCTTCGATAAAAGAAGGCTACGAGGAAATAGCCTGGGGAGCGGTAACGCTCCCTTGCCAAAAAACAGAAAATAAACCTAAAAGGAGTAGAAAGCATGAATAATAGTGTAGTTATATACACACCAAGTTTAGCCAGACATTTATTTAAAAAAGGTTTCAAATTAGTTGATTTCAAAGCCGACAGGAAAAATTATGTTGCTACAGTATTTTTCTTTGAGAACACAGGGGAAATCTGGGAAGAAATAAAGAATTTTAAAGAAAGGGGAGCGGATATTCTTGAGAGCGGAAGAAATTCAAAAAATACTAATGGAAGATAATGGAGGATTTATTGCTGTAAATAAAAATCTAATTGCATCAATTGGACTAAATGAAGCAATTGTTTTTTGTGAACTTGTATCAAAATATAATTACTATGAAAAAGAAAATATGCTAAATGATGGTTATATGTACTGCACGTATGATGACCTCAAAATATCAACAGGGCTATCACAAACAGCACAAACAAACGCTATAAAGAATCTAGAAAAATTAAATTTAATTAAGTGTGTTATTACAGGCTTCCCAAAGAAGCGATATATTACTGTTTTAGATGCTGAATTAAGCAAGTATCTGCAACAAGGCAAAGAAAAAATAGAACAACTAAAGAAAAAAATAAGACATTATCAGTATATTGATATCAATAATATGGATATCAATACTATGGAAAACAATAATATTGATAACAATATATCAGTATATACAAATCAATATGACAGTATATCGAAATCAATAAACAGTGATATTGATATCAATACACAGTATATTGAAAACGATATGCAGTATATTGATATCAATATGCCATTATATACGAATCAATACCGAATAATAAATAATAATAATAAAAATATAAATAATAATAATGAAATAATAAAAGAATATAATAATAATATAAATAATAAATTAATTAATAATATTTCCTACAACAGAGAAAATGATAATAATGATACTAGAAAAGAAAATAATTTTATTAATTCTCTTTTAGCAGTTGAAGAAGAAAATAATGATTATCATTATTTAGTTGTAAATAATAAGATATCTACACTATCAAAAGATATGATTATTAATTACTATCTTGAGCAATATAAAATAGCATATAAAAAAATCCATAGTAAGATAAACAATCAAAATGTATATTCAAAGATAGATGATTTATCTTCTAGGTATGGCATAAATAGTGAAATGTGGATTGAATTAATTGATTATCATTTTTCTTCTAGTAACCTAGAAACAGATGGGAACATTCATCATTTTTTGAGTGACAATATAATAAAAAACTATCTTAGTAAAATTAACAAATTAAACAATTTTTCTGTTGTAGATAATAAAGAAAATAATCTAGAGTATGCACATATAGATAATAACATTAAAGAGATAATACAATATTTTATTGATAAATATTATTCCTGCTTTGGTCGTAATTACTGGGAAAAAGAAGATTTTTATGTAAGTGATATCAGAAAATATGCAGAAATGATTGAATTATTGAGTAGTGACTTTGGTATAGAAGCAACATTATATTGTTGGCGAAAAAATATTGATGTATTTTTTGAATTGCAAGAATATGGTAAAACTTTAAACACATTTTTGCAGCATGATGTAATTAATAATATAGTTGCTGAGCGAATGACAAATAATCAATATAAAGATGTATATATAGAAGAATATGAAAATGATGACTTGCCTTTTTAGTTTGTTGTACGCTTTATATTTTTATTTTATAGCCATTTTTTCATGCAGGTAATATAAAATTATTACCTGCTAATTTTAGTTTGTTTAAATTAATTTTAAAACAGGAGGTATTATATGGAAAATAATAGTTTGTCAGATGTTGAGTTAGAGCAAATGCTTATTAGCATTATTCATACCGAAAATAACATTTTAATGAAAAGAATCTGGGGTTGTCTAAAAAAAGAATTAGCAAAATCAAAAAATGAACTTCTCAATGAGTTAAAAAAGGGAGATAAATATGATAAGTGAAAAACAATTCTTAGAGTATCAAAAAATCATTGATGATATAGTATCTTGTACAGGTGGAGAATATGACAGAATGACGGATGAAGAAAAAAGTATAATTATAAATATTTCAATTGAGTTAAAAGAAATGCTTGATGAAATATATACAGAATATTATCCTGTATTATGTCAATGGGCAGCATTAGGAGAAAAGAATAGTATGTTAAATTAGCATATATTGTCAACTTGTAAATTGGAGGTGGTTAACGAATGTTAGATGATAAAAAGCTTCAAGCGATAGATTATTTAGCAAGTGGAGAGTACACAAAAACAGAAGTTGCAAAGCTTGTAGGGGTGTCGAGAACATCATTACACAAGTGGCTGAGCAAAGATGAGGAATTTATTGCTAAACTAAACGAACGCTTGCAGGAAATCAAAGACCAGTGTCAAAAAGAGTTTTATTATAGATTGCCGATTGCGATAGAAGAATACTGGAAGCTTGCCATGACTACAACATAATAGATGATGATATGATAGAAGCAGAATTAAAGCAGGTTGAAGAAGTGGAACAGATTGAAGAATAATTGCTTATATAATATGCATTATGTTACGAATAGAATGTAATTAAATATCTATTGTATTACATTTTCTAATTCCATTTATGGGTATAATTCCCATCAAAACATTGTTAATAATTCCATTTGATGGATAAAAAAAGCTAATTTTAGAATTAAACAGCATAGAAAATTAAAGCAATTTAAAGAAAATAAGAGATTGTATTATCAGAATTTTGTTCAAAAAATTGAATGTTTCACAGAGATAAAATCGCCGATAATCGGCTAAAACAAGCTGAAATCAAGATTAGATTGAATGATAATTAGACATTTGAACTATTTTGTATAATGTGAAGGAATTAACAAAATAAAAAACTGGAAATTGATTAGGGGGTATCCTTCTAAATTCACAGAGGGAGAAGGCGGTCAGGTTATCTCCACAATTTTTTATAATATTTTTCAACTCCGAGATACACATGTTGTTAATTATATGATATAATAACAAAAAATACTTATATGGGAGTTGAAGAAAATGAAAAGATTACAAGGATTTATTATTGGTTTTGTTGTATCATGTATACTACTATTAAACGTTAATGTTTTTGCAGATTCTATAAACGTTTTATTTAACTCTGTAAATATTAAAATAAATGGGGTTCAAGTAGCAAAAATAGGAGACAGTTACACTCTTTCAAATGGGGAAAAAGTACCTTTTAGTATATCATATAAAGGAACTACATATCTTCCTATGAGGAAGCTTGCAGAATTATTAGGTAAAGAAGTTACTTGGGATGGTAAAACAAAAACAGCTAGTGTAAATGATAAGGGAACGTCAGTACCGACAACAGAACCAATACAAATTCCGTCCTCAAGAGGAAATTCTTTTACAAATCCTGCGGGAGTAAATGATTTTTTTGATGTAAAAATGACTATGAATAAATTAGGATATTCTGGTACGATTGAATTTAATATAGGATTAACTGAAGTTATATCTGGCAATGAAGCATGGAATATAATAAAGTCTGCTGATAAGTACAATGAGGCAGCTCCAGATGGGAAAAAATATGTTTTAGCTAAATTTAAGATTAAAATTAAAAATATAAGTAATGCAAATAGTTTTAATTTATATTTATTAAATTTTGATGAATATAATAGTAAAGGTATAAAATATGATAATGATTTTCGTTGGATAAGAGGTATAAAGCCAAGCTTTGAAAACGAAATAACTAGTAATGTTGAATACGAAGGATATAAAGTTTTTATTGTTGATAATTCTGATGAGAAACCTGTTGTGGCATTAGATTTAGAATCTAATGGCAATAAATTATTTTTTTCTATTGCACCAACATCTACATCTGATCCAGTATCAACTCCTACGTCTACATTAACTACTAGCAATAGAAATATTAGTTCACTTTCAGAGTTAAAAACATTTTTAGAAACCAATTATTCAGAACTAAAAACATGTATAGGTACTACTAAGTTTACTTTTAATATTGTAGAAAACACTCGATCATTTATAGAGTACGATTATTGGATTCAAATTGGATATGAATACGATTTTTTTGAAGGCGCTATGACTAGCATAAAATATACTGATAAACAAAAAAATCAATTACGACAAGAGTTAAAAAACCATCAAGAGAATTTAGCGAAAGCGGTTATTTCTGCAATGCCAAATAAAAAGTTCTATGGTGGTTATTATGATTCGTGGTATAAATACCCAAATTTAAAAATTGATTTACAAACAAGACGTTATTATAGTTGGACTAATTATGACGAACCAGATATATTAAATGTAGATATAAATGATATATATAATTCTACTAAGCCATCAATATTTAGATGGTATCCTGATATTGATGATGAATTGTAAATAATTGTTATTCTACTAATTTATGTAGTATAGTTATTTTATGACCTTCTTAGTAAGGTCTTTTTTTATGCCCATTTTCAGCGGAAGGAGGAACTATGCAAGATGTCATAAACACAATAGAAAACAAACAGCTTTTATATAAATATTTGCAAAAATATCTTACTGAAGAAAAACAAATAAGTGAGCAGCAAGCTAAAGAAAAGGCATTAGCTTTGATTAAAAAAAATAAGAATACATTATTCGATTATGGCGGCCTAGCTTGGTGGCTAGGGCAAAAATCACTTGAATATTTCTGCATGATGTGGCTTCAGGATATATTTGTATCGAAGCCAAATAATCAAGCCAGACAATTATCAGAAACGCATTTTGAAGTTTGGGATTTATTAGAAAGATGCTTAATCAAGGATGAATTTGATAGATTAGTTTTATGTTTACCTAGGGGATTTGCGAAAAGTACAATAGTAACACTTGCAACAGTTATTCATCAGGCAGTTTATGGAAAAGGATTTTTTCAGATTGTTATGGGTAAAACTGAAGCGGATGCTCAAAACTTTATTTTTGATGTGCGAAAGCAACTTGAAGAAAATGAATTGATTCTCTATACATTCGGAAAGTTAATTGATACAAAGAATTTCACAGTAAATAAGAATGAACTGCATTTAACAAACAACTGTAAAATACTTGCTTTGTCAAGCACATCAAGTATAAGAGGCAGGAAGCATTTAGGCAAGAGACCTGATAGGATTATATTAGACGATACGCAGGGGCTTAACGATATAGTGACTGACGAAGCAAAGCAAAAGAAATGGGATACTTTTACAAAAGATATACTCTTTGCTGGTGATGAAGCGATTGTAAGAGACGGAAAAGTTATAAAATCGGCAACAAAATTTCTGGTTTGTGGGACTGTTTTAGCTCCGGATTGTTTTATTTCAAGATTGTTAAAAGAAAAGAGTTTTAAAAGCATTATCAAGCGTGCTATTCTTGTTAATGATATAGATGCTTTGTTTAGTGATGAATACTGGACTAAATTCAAAGAAATATATTTTGATAACAAAAATCAATATGCTGAAATAGATGCAAAGAATTATTATTATGACAATATCGACAAAATGCAATTTCCTGTTTTGTGGCCTGATAAATGGGACTGCTTATCTTTAGCTATCAGCTATTTCAATAATCCTTATGCTTTTAAGCAAGAAATGATGAATATTGCAGAAAATTCAAGCGGTTCAAGATGTTTCTTCAACGTCAAAACAATTCCCAGGATGGAAATGGAAAAAATTGAATTTGACAGGACTATGATGACTGTTGATTGTGCAGTAGAGACAGGCGAAAATAACGATTATACGGCGGTTTGTATAGGCAGCAGAGGATTAAGCGGACATAGATATATTAGAAAAGGCATGATATACAAAAAAGAATTCGATGAATCAGTAAAAACAGTTTTTGAATTGCTAAAACAATATCCTGAAATTACTCATGTCATAATCGAAAGAAACACATTTCAAGGCAGATTTGCAGCAGAGTTGCAAAAATTGGTTGATGAAGATTCAATGTTAAAGTATAGGAATATTGTTATTGTTGAAGAAAGGCAGCTAAGAAATAAAGAAAATCGTATTAGGGCTATTGCAGGAAAAGTCAATAATGGCTTTATTATCTTTTGCGAGGAAGATGAAGACTTTTATAATCAAATACTTGAATATAGAGGTTCAAAAGTAGGACATGATGATGCTGCTGATGCTTTAGAAATGCTTGATGCAAGGATTGATGAAATAAAAGTAATAAAACCTTTGAAGTTTTTTGATAGAAGTTTGCTTTTTGGGAGGTAATAAATGTTAATTCAAGATAGAACTTATGAAAGCATAATAACAATTGCTGATTATCTTTTCTGGCGGTGTCCAGAAGCTTATATAAAGCTTTGTAATACTTATTTTGGCGGTAATGTAAGAATATGCAAAGAATGAAGGTGATATATTGATAGATGAAAAAATAATAAAAGATTGCCTGTATGAGTTGAGAAACAGGCAGGCTAAATATAAAGTATATGAGCGATATTTCAACGGCGAACATGATATTTTATATAACTATGCCATGCAAGACGCAAGGAGCAATATGAAAGTTGTTGTCAATTTTCCGAGAAGGTTCATCCTGGAAGAAGTATCCTATGTTTTGGCTAATCCTGTTAATTATATATCTTTTGTGAACGATACTGAGTTGATACATCTTATTGATTTGAATTTTTCTCATTGGTCAAAAGTACATGATCAGGAACTTTTGAAACAATCTCAAATTTTCGGGGAATCGTATGAATTAGAATACATAAACAGAGACGGAGAATTCAGGGCAACAGTATTAAATCCGCTTAACTGCTATGTTTTGGAGGATGAAACAGCGGATAAAAATGTACTTTTAGCTTTGCATTTATTTAGTAAAAAGTTTGTAACCGACAGAGAATTCCTTGATGTGTATTTGCCCGATAGGATATTACACTATGAATTAAAAAGCGATAATTTAAACTTAATAGGCGAAAATACCCATATTTTTAAAGGTGTGCCTGTAAATATAATGCAGGGCAATGCAGAAAGAAAATCGGAAATAGACGATATAAAATCTCTTAACGATGCTTATAATAACGTTATTTCCGACTTAGTAAACGAATGTTCGGATTTTAGAAATGCCTTTTTTACTATTATTGGCGCAGAAGTAGAAGAAACTGATTTATTAAAAATGAAAAAATCGGGTGTTATACAAGTGCCAGCAGGCGCAAGTGTTAATTTCCTGATTAAAAATCTGAATGACAGCTTTATTCAGAATTTACTCACAACAATCGAAGAAAAAATATATCAAATTGCTTCACATATCAACAATCAAGAGAAAATGCAGTCAAATACTTCATCTTTAGCTATGCGAAGCAGGCTTATTTCTCTTGAGAACAAATGCTCACTAATGCAGAGTCAATTAGAAGTTGTTATAAAACAAAGACTAAAAAGATTTTTTGAGTATATTGAGCTAACGACTAATCAAAAGTATGACTATAGGACAATCAAATTGAAATTCAGTCCAAATGTGCCTTCAGACTTGGCCGCAATAGCACAGGTAATAACACAACTTCAAAACACTATATCTCAGAAAACAGCATTATCATTATTACCTTTTGTTGAAAATCCTGACGCTGAATTAGAGCAATTCATGAAAGAAAAGGAATTATTTGAAGGAATAAACCTTGATGGGGTTGTTGTAGATGAGTGATATTAAAAAAGATATTCAAAAAATCAGGCAGGAAGCAGAAAAACACGCTACAAAGAATATAAAACCTATATTGCAGGCATATAAGAGGGCTTTAGATGATGTGAGGGCTGAAATTGCAAAAATTTATATGGAATATAGCGAAGATGGGGAATTAAAAATAAGCAAGCAACAGCGTTATACAGTATTAAAACAGCTTGAAAAACAATTGATTGAGCAAGCAAAAGAGCTTGGCAATATTGACTTAGAACATACAACAAACATTCTTTCTGACGTTTATAAGGATTCTTATTATAAAACAGCATTTCTTGTTGAAAAAGGCATTGAAAAATCAATTAATTTCAGTATTCTAAGACCCGAATTCATTAATGCGGCAGTCAAAACGCCGGTTAAGGGTGAGATGTTTTCAGATAGAATCTGGAACAACAAAGAAAAGCTTGTGTCAAGGGTAAAACGTGATGTTGAGCGAGCTATGATTGAAGGAAAATCTCCTGAAAAGCTTGCAAGACAAATAAAAAATGATTTTGGCGTATCGGCTTATGAATCAAAACGGCTTATTTTTAACGAAGTTGCCCGTTGTGTCACACAGGCACAAAGCGATATATACGAAGAATCGGGAGTTGTGCAGGAAGTAATGTTTGACGCAACGTTAGATGAGAAAACATCTGAGATATGTCAAAACCTTGATGGCAAGCGTTTCCAGTTAGGTGATGAGCCTAAAATTCCCGAAGATACTCATGTCGGCTGTAGAAGCTGTATTATACCTGTTGTTGAAAACTGGAATCCAACAAGAAAGCGAGAAAACATCAAAGATGAAACAGGCACAAAACCGATAATTGATTATTTCGATTACGAAACATGGGCAAAATTCAAGGGCATTAGTTAACGTTAATTGAGCTTTAGACGTAAGTTTAAGGCTTTTATCATATTTTTAAAAATAAATTGCACTTATAGGGCTTGATGAACTATAAGGGCAGGAAAGGGGTTAATTATGGAGTTTAACGAAGTAAAAACATGGATAGAAACAAATATGAATGAGAATGAAGAATTAAAATCTTATCTTGCGGAACTGGGCAAAGTAACGCAGGAGAAGGTTGAAAAATGGATTGAAGAGGAAGAAGGAAAGAAATTCATTTCAAGAATCAATGACAAATTCTTCTCAAAAGCATTAGAAACCTGGAAACAAAATAATCTTGAAAAAGAGATTGAAAAGGAAATCAAAAAGAGGTTTCCTGAAAAATCTGAAAAGGATATTGAACTTGAGAAAGTCAAAGCAGAACTTGAAAAAATAAAGTCAGAAGCTATCAGAAAAGAATTGACTAACAAAGCTTTGAAAATAGCAACTGAAAAGAAGTTACCGACAGATTTAATCGATTATTTTATCGCAGACGATGAAGAAAACACAATTAAAAATCTTGAAAAGTTTGAAAAAATCTTTAACAAACATCTACAAGAAGCAATTCAAGAAAAAATAAAAGACAATTCTTACATTCCTCCAATATCACAAAACACAGATAAGAAATCTATTCAAGAAATTTTCAGAAAAGCTTTAAATAACTATTAATTTCAAGAAAGGACAAGGTGATTTTATGGCAAATACTATAGAATATGCAAAAGTTTTTCAGACAGAGCTTGATGCTCAAATGGTTGCAGGTGCAACATCAGGATGGATGGAACTTAATTCCAATTTGGTTAAATATAATGGCGGTAATGAAGTTAAGATACCTAAGGTAATAATGGATGGGCTTGCTGATTATGACAGAAGCAACGGATTTGTAAAAGGTGCAGTTAATCTTTCGTACGAAACACACACTTTGACAATGGACAGAGGCAGAACATTTACACTTGATGCTATGGATGTTGACGAAACTAACTTTGTTGCAACAGCAGGCGCAGTTTTAGGCGAATTCCAGCGTTCGCAGGTAATTCCCGAAGTTGACGCATACAGGTACAGCAAAATTGCTTCTCTTGCAATAGCTAACAATAGGGCAAGCGGTGGATATACTGCAAGCACAAGCGATATTTTAACAAGATTAATGAATGATATATATGCAGTATATGACATTGTGGGAGAAGGTGTGCCTCTTGTTATATCTTTGAATATGGCAATTGCTGGAATACTTGATACTGCTGATAAAATGGAAAAGAAACTTGAAGTAGTTGATTTTGTGCAGGGTAACGCAACAATGAAAGTAAAAAGCATTGATGGTATTCCTGTTGTTCGTGTGCCTTCTTCTAGAATGAAAACTGCTTATGTTTTCAAAGATGGTACAACTTTAAGACAGGAAGCAGGCGGTTTTGAGGCTGATGCAAGCGCAAAGGATATTAACTGGATTATTTCCGCACAGAACGCAGTAATAGCAGTTTCTAAAACTGATACTCCTAGGATATTTGACCCTTCTGTCAATCAGACAGCACATGCTTGGAAGATTGATTTGAGGAAATATCACGATTTGTTCATCCCTCATAATAAACTAAATGGTATATTCGTCAATATCAAGCAGGCATTAGCTTAATGATTAACAGGAGGTTGTATCAATGTTTGTTTTACAGAAATTGAATGTAGTAAAAATTGTTGATACAGCCGCTAAGAGAGATGAATTAATACATCAGGGGTTTGCGTTAGTGCAGACCCTTGATGATAAAAATAATGCGGTTGTAGAAAACAAATATGAAAAAATGGGCTGGCAAGAATTACGAAGATATGCAATGTCAAAGGGTGTAGATGTTGCTGAGAAAAAGAAAGCGGAAATAATTGCTGAACTCCAGAAGTTGGAGGGATAAAACATGCTTGAATTAATGAAATTATTATTAGGAATTACAGATAATTATAAAGATACTATATTGAATTTCTATATAGAAAAATCAATACTGGCAGTCAAAAACTATTCTTGCTTAGACATAATTCCCGAAGAATATAATAACGCTATTGTTGATTTAGCAATTTATTTTTACAAAAACAAAGATAAAATCGGTATTACTTCAATGACGCAGGGTTCAAGGTCGCAATCTATTGTTGACGGTATTCCGAATTCGATTAAAGCTATATTGCCTAAGCCTAAAATAAAGGTGGTGGGCGAATATGTTTTATGATAAACAAATTGAAGTTTTAGGAATATCCGAAGGTTACACAGACGATTACGGAATTTATCATCCTGGGCAAGAAACAGTCATAAAAACTATAGATTGTGATGTGCAGCCGTATTCTTCTGATTTGTTATATCGTGATTACGGCTATAATGAACAGGTAACAAAGCGTGTATTTTGTGATTTAGATCTTGATTTAAAAATAGGTGGCTATGTGAGATATAATAATCAAAGATTTGTTATCAAAAAAATAATAGAATGGGATGACTACATAGAGTTGATGTTATATGAGCAATAGTCCGTTTCAAAATGAAATAGAGAGAATCAAAAAAGCAAGAGAAAAAGCGGTTTTAGAAAGCTTATTAATAGTTGAAGCAGACGCAAAGTTACTTTGTCCTGTTTTCACAGGCACGCTAAAAAGGAGTCTTACACATGCCGTTAAGACAGAAGAAAATATAACAAAAGGTTCTATAGGTTCTAATGTAGAATATGCGTATTGGGCTGAGAAGCATCAACCATATTTAGAGCCAGCAGTAGACCAAAATTTAGAAAACATAAAAAGGAAAATAGCGGAAGTTTTAGCTCCGGAAAAGGAGTGATATAGATTTGAAAGTAATAAGGAAATATCTCATAGAAAATACAGAATTAATTAATCTTCTTGGCGGTCAATTTATTTGGTTGATTGAAAAGCCAAAAGAAATAAATGCGGATAATTATATCATCTATAAATATAAAGAATTAAACGGTGGCTATATAAAAGATTATCAGATTGAATTTAACATTATTGGCAAAGATTTAAACAAGCTTTTAACGATTCGTCAAAAATTAATTGAACTTCTCGATGATACCAGAAATGAGATAATAATAAAAGATAATGATACAACAATACGCAACACAAAATTATTGAACGGTGGCGGTATGGCAAAAAATCCAGAAACAGGAAACTATGAAATAATATTGTATTTTTTGATAAAAATATAGGAAAGGATGATTATCATGGCAATGAATTATCAGACCAGTGAGCCTATCATATTGGGTTCGGGTGAATTATACATCGGATTAGCAAGCGAAATAGCAGATTTGTCTAATCTTACGACGCAGGAAGAAGAAGCACTTGTTAATATAGGTGCAATTGAATCAGGTGCTTCAATTAAGATAAAAACCGAGAAAAAAGAAGTAAAAGCAGCAAATAGGGGGCTTATTAGAAAGTTTGTAGTAGACAAAGAAGTCACTTTTAGCACTGGTATAATGACATGGGTTATGAAAAATGTTGCTAAATACTTACTGGGTTCAACTTTCACTAAAGATGAAACTACTGGCAAAGAAAAATTCGTTTTGAATATAAAAGACGATGCTCCTATTATTTATTTGCGTTTTGTACACAAAAAGAAAACAGGCGGTTCATTGACGGTAAACATCTACAAGGCACAATTCGACGGAGATTTGTCGTTTACTTTTGATGATGAAAAGCCTCTAACTGTTGATTATGAATTTGTTGCTTTAGCAGACGATAGCGGAAATTATGTTGAATTCATTGAGACGTTTACAGATTAAGGGTAGTATATTCTACCCTTTTAAAATTTTAATAATGGAGGAATGTAACAAATGAGTAAAATAATAGATTTATCTGTATTAGTGAAAGACCCTCTTATTTTTAAGGATACACAGGGCGAAAGCTATACCATTCCTGGGGAAATATCAACTCAATTTGTTATAAAGTTATCGAAATATGCAGCAGATATTCAGAAAATCAAAGATGAAGCAGTTGCACTTGAAAAGATGCAGCAGATAGTTACTGATATATTGAGTTTAGACAAAAGTAAAAATATTACAATTGATTTTGTTAAAGAGAGATTTGATGATATTAGATTCTTGAAAATCATTATAAGCGAAATGATGAAGCATGTTAAGGAGATAGCGGAAGACCCAAACTCGAATTCCCTCGAATCAAATTAAAAGGTTCGGGGGTTTCTTATGAAAATAATAATGAAATTGAAATGATGGCTAATATTGCATTTCTTATAAAACAAAGCGGAATGAGCTATTTTGAGATTATGAATCTTCCTTATGCAGTATTTTTGTCCTTGCTCAAGCATTTTAAAATGTTTGAATTAATGCAAAATCCCGAATACGCAGAAGAACTAAGAAAAACAGAAAGATTAAAGCAAACAGAGCCAGATTGGGAAAGAATAAGACCTCTTGTAAGAAAGGAGGGGTAATGTGTCAGTTATTGATTTAGCGACATATAGTTTTAATATAGAGTTGAACGATGAAAAATTTTCTAAGGGCATGAAGGAAGCAGAAGAAAAAGCAGAAGGTTTTAAAAGCAAAATGAGCGGTTTAACCGATTTTTTGAAGGTATCTGTTGTAGGTGGACTTGCTGCAGTTGGTACAGCTATCGCAGGAACAATTGCAACAGGAATTAAAGCAACTGCTGATCTAGATGAGCAGATGAGCAAATTTAAAGCTTCTACAGGCGCAAACGCTCAAGATGTAGAAGAAATACGAAAATTAGCGCAGGATTTATATAAAACTAATACTGACAGCATGGAAGATATAGTAGCAACAGCAGCAGAGTTAAAGAAAAGCATGGGTTTGACTGCGGATGAGATTAAAAAGTATCAACAGGCATACATGGACTATGCAAAAACAACAGGGCAAGCAAATACTGATGTTGTTCAAGCTATAGATGATATTAGCGATGCTTGGGGATTGACAGCCGAAGAATCCGCAAAATCGTTAGACATGCTTAAAAAATCAAACGAAGAATTCGGGACAGATTTAGTAGCGGTTCAGGAAGCCTTAAAGGGTGTTGCTCCTGCTGCGAAAGCACTAGGATTAAGTTTCGAAGAAACAAACGGAATTATGAATCTTTTTGCTTCGTCTGGCTTGGATGCAGGACAAGCAATGACAGCTTTCACATATGCAGCTAAACAAGTAAAATCACCTGAAGAATTTAGAAAACTTTTAGCTGATATCCAATCAATAAAAGACCCTACAGAAAGAGCGCAAAAAGCAGTTGAATTGTTCGGAGCTAGAGCAGGCGTGGCAATGGCTAATGCCTTAGACGGTACGAAAAATCTACAAGATTTCATTGTGACTATGGATAGTGCAGCAGGTACGGTAACAAAAGCAAGCGCAGAATTTGATAATAACTTAAATGTTCAAATAGAATTAGCCAAAAAGCAGTTTACTGGATTAGTGCAAGAATTGGGCGAAAAATTCATGCCTGTAATAAATGAAATTTTAAAGTGGGTAACTGCAAACATGCCTGTAATTGTAGGTTACGTTGAAAATGCAATCAATTTTATCGGAAATATATTGAATCCATTTATTCAAATAATAAAAAATATAATAGCGACTTTTTCTCAAACAGAATCTTCAACTAATACTAGTTTTAGTAATATTAAACAAATAATAACTGAAACATTAGGTTCAATACAGCAGTTTATTCAGATTTTTATTGATGCTATTAAAACATTTTGGAATAAATGGGGTGCTGATATAGTTGCATTTGCTCAGAAATATTTTATAGCATTGAAAACTAATATTGAATCAGTTTTAAACATCATAAAAGGCATATTCCAGTTTTTCACAGCGTTGTTAAAAGGCGACTGGGAAGGAATGGGAAAAGCATTAGTTAGCATTGCACAAAATTTCTGGAACTTGATAAAAAATACTTTTAATATTGCTATAGATGCTATAAAACTAATACTTACAATAGCAGTCAATACTTTCACAACACTTGGCAAAAATATCATGAATGGGTTGTGGAAAGGCATAAAATTAATTTGGAGCAGTATTACTAGTTGGTTTTCAGATTCTTTTAATAATCTTTTCAAATGGTTTAACAATCTTGGTAAATCGTTTTATGACATTGGAGTTAACATATTCAACAGCATGTGGAATGGCTTAAAATCAGTATGGGACAACATAAAATCATGGGTTAACGATACTGTTTCCTGGCTTAAAAGCAAATTGCTTTTCTGGCAACAAAGTCAATCGAAAATGTCTAGCAATAGTAGCACTACATATACTGTACCCAGTTATGACGTAGGAACGCCATTTGTGCCTAATGACGGGCTAGCTTTTATTCATAAGGGTGAAATGATAGTACCTGCAAAATATAATCCGTATAATTCCAACAATGAAATGAAAACAGTACAGCCTCAAACGAAAGAAACGCATTATCATTTTGAAAATTTACACATTCATGCAAATGATCCTTCTGAAATGTTCAGAAAACTAAATCAATTAATGATTCAATACGGGTGATGTTATGACAGCAAATTTAATTGATTTTGTAAAATCTTTAAATAAATACATCCAGAAATTAATTGGAGAAGCAAAATATAATAAAACTGAATTTGGCGTTATTATTGGAACTAATCAAGATGGTTCTTATAAAGTCAAGATAAATGATAATATACATAATATATATGCAGTTGAAGGCTTAAACTTAGCGGTTAATGATATTGTCTTGATTGAGATAGCAAACAATAACTTTAGTTTTAAATATATAAAATGTAAGAGACCCAAACTCAACGATTATTAGAAAAAATTTTAAAGGTATTACTACGCAGCAATACCTTTATTTTTTCTTCTAAAAAATTAGTATTGACTATTGTTTTACAAAAATGTAATTAAACATACATTTTGATACCCCATTTTGATTTTTGTGCCGCTAGCAAACCTATTTCTCACCGTTTGAAAAATTTTTCATAATAGATATTATTCAACTATAATGTATGGTATAATAAAAAAAGTATATTATAAGGTAGATTAAAGGGAGGGGTTTAAATGAAATATTTTAGCGAAGATAGTAATTATATAAATGCTGAATGTGAGAAATGTAACAAAGTATTAAAAATTAAGAGAGAATATTGTAATTCTACAAATGAAGGTTTTAAATTAAATCCTCCAATAAGATGTTTTTGTGGAAATGTTTCTGATTTTATATTTGGTGATTCCAAAAATATTGCTACTTCCTCTAATAATATAATATTAAAATGTCCGAGGTGTGGTTCAACTCAAATTGCAGCAGGTAATAAAGGTTTCGGACTTGGAAAAGCAGCAGCAGGAGGTTTATTATTAGGTCCCGTTGGTTTATTAGGAGGATTAATTGGTAGCAGAAAAGTTATAATTACTTGTTTAATGTGTGGAAAAAAATGGGAAGCGGGGAAAAGATATTAATAAATGTATATGTTTATTTTAGTTAATTGATTCACTATATCTTTTATTTAATATCTGAAAAACCAGATTTTAAAATACAAATGTGGGGTGTATTTATATGGATATAATTGAAAAATGCGAATTAATAACAAGTAATTCTTTGGTATTTAATAGAGATACCGCTAAAAATGCCAAAATTGATTTAGAAATTTATAATGAAATTAAAAATGAAATAATAAGAGAACTTGAAAGTATAATAAATCCTATTATTCAAGATTATAAAAATTACGTAAAAGGTTGTTTTTATGAAAATTATCTTATGCAACAGAATAAAATTAACCATTACGAGATTGAGAAAAAATGTAATAATGTAAAAGATAAAATTAATTTTTATCTTAAAGCATTATGTGCTATTAATAAGAAAATCAATGAAATAACTTCAAATAATAATTAATTTATAAATTTAAAGTACCTTTCAAGAGAACATTTTGACCTTTTGGATAAAGGTACTTTTTTTATGTCAAAAACAAGTACAGGAGGAATTTACTATGACTTACCTTGAAAGAATTAAACTTGAATTACAGGATATTACCTTTACCGATAATGAATTAAGCATACTTGCACAGGAAAACGGTATTACTAATCCTAGTGCTGATTATGACCCAACGTCAAACACCGCTAAAAGGGCGATATATTCTACTGTTTTAAGTGTACTTGAAGCAATTGCTAATAATCCAAACCTTATGAAGAACTATAAAAATGAAGATATATCTATCATGGATTTTGCCGAAAGCATACAGAACAGAAT